>JAZNGS010000174.1:0-15384 GCA_045576555.1 Clostridia bacterium
CACATATGTAGATACCGACTTCACAGAAACCATAGACACCTGGAATGTATATACAAGGCTTGATGAACTGCTTGGACTGCAGGAAGATGGAGATAATCACATCAAGTATATTGGAACAGAAAAGGAATACAGCATAACCAATATGCGAATAGAAACGGAGAACACAGACTTCGCACAGGGAAATGCCTTAAAAAACCTTAATGCAACGGTATATCTTGATGTGGAAATCCCCGTTAGACTAACCGGAAGAGAACTGCTTCCGCTTAAGGTAACAATGAAGGTCAAAGCCTCGTATGTACCAAAGTTTTAGTTAGGTTTGCTTGGTATTACAGCCGTATTTTATTGCTTATGGAGAAAAATAATTCCTTCGTGGACTTTGCCCAATTTCTGTGATATGTTCGTGTTGAAAGGAGATCGATGCCAATGGAAAGATTGGTAGGAAGAAGATTCAAAACCTTAGATGAACTGAAAGTGGAAATCGAAAAGATAACTCAAAAAAAGGTCAATGCAGTAATCGAATCCGAGAGCGACAGGCTTGAGGAAACAGACTTTATGATTGATTATGAGTTCGAACTGTTCGACATCCACACAATGTTCTATCTAAAGGACAACGCAAACAATTACTATATCACAGAAGTATGAGTGAAAGGATGATTAAAATGGAATTATTGAAGGTAGACAATCAAGGCTTCGTAGAATGGTTAAGAAGTGGTAATCAGGAGATGTGCCTGATAGGCGAAAGACACGAACATGCATACTTCCGCCACAGTCTCTCAAACGGACTCGACATACTGTATATGTACGACTACATGAGAGATAGCAAGATACCACTGCACAGAGAACCTGAATATCAGGGCTTATACAAGAGAGATACCAAGGAACTCTACGATGTGAGTTATGACCTCAACAAAGCAATAGAAGGCACAGACATAATAGCATATGGAAGTGCAAACATCACAGAAGACATTGAAGGAATGGTAAGGAGATTGGTAGAAGAAAAAGTCGCTACTTACATATCGACAATAAAGGATACCGACTTTACCGAAGAAAAGAGAGAATCACTCAGGAAAGGTGCATGGGAAATTGCAAAAGACAAATACCTAAAGGATGAAGAAGCAGGAGAAGACTACGAGTGCGGATATCACGAAGAACACTATGTAGAACACCTGATGGACTTCATCACAGGTAAGGAAGCAACTGCAAAAATAATAGCAGACGAACACCATGCAAGACACAAGGAAAACATTCCTGAGAAGATAGTCACTCGAAGGTATGTCCGTGAGGAGCTTGCAAAGTTCAATAACGGCGAATACAAGCACTACTTAGCAATGAAACAAATCATCAAGGGAATACCGAACACCTGCAAGTCGGTAAATGTAACGGTCGAAAAAGAAGGAGCAGAACTGACATTCAAGTATGAAGCAAGGTTCTTGCGAACTGACTGCGGAATGCACTACTACACATTCTATATACCTGCACCAGAGAGAAAGAAATTCGAAGAACTGTATGGCAGACATGCAGAATTCGGTCCCTTAGATATAAAACAAATAACATACGGAAAGAAAGTTCTGTATGGGAGAGGATGAGTACTATGAAGAAAGATGAGAGAGCAAAGAAAAGAGATAGAATCATCAACACGATTATGATAACCATGATAATTATGGCTATCGTAATCCCAATCGGAACGGTGATATACAACCCCGATTCGAAGCTGGTACAGTATGCCACCAGAATGGAAGAGAATAAAGGCACACTCGCAGACATCGAAGATGTGGAAAAGGTCACTGTAGAGATTAACACTGAAGCACCAAAACTGCCTGAGTATAAGGAAATCACCGATGATGAAACAGGCGAACAGGTTATGGCACAGGTTCAGGTGAACGAGCCAATCGAACCTAAAAGCACAACACCACCTGAAAAGCCTGTATCAAAGGGTGATTATACAAACCCTGAAGCACCACCCACCTACACCGAAGAGCAGACAAAAGTTGAGCAGCCGAAGAAAACGGTTAACAACGGAGGCTCGTCAAGTTCAGGCGGTAAGGTATATGTGGAAGGCTTCGGCTATGTAGAAAAAGCAGGTAAAACACAGGTGCAGACAGGTGTGTCTGACGGAGATATCAATAAAATGATAGGCTCAATGGACTAAGGAGGTAGCGTATGAACAAGGAAATGTTCTGGCAACTCATAGATGAGTCGAGAGAAGCATGCAGGGATAACATCAAAGATATGGCAAAATACCTTGAAGGAAGGCTTTCGAGCCTTTCTCTTGATGATGCAAAATCCTTCTGCGGAATATTCGACACTTATCACAGGGCTGCCGGTTTAGACGGAATTGCAAGTGTTGGCAACTTGATGAATCACGAAATGCTCACAGATGACGGATTCACAGACTTTAGGAATTGGCTGATAGCACTGGGTAAGGAAATATACCTTGAAACAATGAAGAACCCTGAAATTCTTGCTGAAAAGGCAGGAGAGCCAATCGAAGGATGGTACGAATTCGAGACATTAGGGTATGTCGGAACTCGTGTCGTTGAAAAGATGACAGGCGATTTCAAGCAATCATTTGTACAACTGACAGAGGAAGAATCAAGAGATATACTTGACGAAATCGTGTATGGAGAATTCACAGACAAGAAGATGTCTGTGGAAGAACTCAAAACCGAGTTCCCGAAATTTGCCGAAAGGTTTATAAAGGAGAACGAGGACTACGATATAGCAAGCAAATTGAATGAAGGTAAATCCATCAACAGAGTCATAGAAGTGAAGGTGGTCGATGCACAGGTCCTAAGAACAATGAATAAGGAAGAAGGCATCATCTTTCAGGGATGCGGAGGACCTGTTGAGGAATGGATTGACGGAGTCAACGAAATGCTAACCGAAGCCGGAATTCTGAAAGAAGGAACAAGGCTTGAAGATGTCACCAGGTTTGAGCATGACGGTGTAACGAATCTGCTCTTCAAATTCGGAGAAAACGATAAGATAGATATGGGAAAATTCGCAATGTGGAGATTACAGACACATGAAGCGTTTGGAGGAACATGGCTATCTGATTATGTCCCGAACAGACTTGGCGGATTTATAAATGAACCATCTCAGGATGAAGAGCAGGATGAAGGAATGGTGATGGATATGTGATTCCCATCAAAATATAGAATTATGGCGGTCAGTTTGTGTGAACTATCACACAGATTGACCGCCTCTTTTTTTGTGCCTAAAAATAGGCGGAGAGGAGAAATTCTATGAAGAAATTTATTATTTTGGTACTTACAGCAGTGATGCTGTTTAGTATATCAATCTGTGCTTTTGCAGTAGGCGAAGGCAATGTGGACAACGGCGGTGGCGGAATGGGAAGCGGAACCTCGACCAATAAGTGGATACCCGGCGAGGAAGGTGTCAGAGTAACTGTTATAAGAACCTCTGACGGTGCCCAAGTTTCTCGTTCCTTTGACATGACAAACTGCAACCTTCGAGACAATGTTTACACCTTCGGTATTTATAGTAAACTGCGTTATCGAAACGGAGAGGTTTCGCTCGTGTTGGAAGCCGCCGATTACAGCGTTGTTAAGCCAACAATATCAATGCCGAGGATAATATCCTCCGGCAGCGGAGCAACAAGCATAGAAGCAATTAAAAGGTATTTCTGTAGTGAATATGCCGTGAAGCTCGTAGCAAATACAACCGGAATAGAATACGACACACTCATTAACGGTCAGTACAAGATCTTAATTGAGCCTGTGGCGTATTTTTTATTTAACGGAACATACTTTGCAATGTCCGCTCATCAGGCTGCGTTGTATGACCAGATGTTAAGCGGCGGACTCAGAGCAAAAATGGTTAGTTTAACTCATAAGAACTTACCTTTGGCAATGTTCCTTGAACGTGCAGACCTTGGGTATCCTGCATGGACAGGAACAACAACCAAAACTGTGTCAAATGATACTATAATCAATTATCTCGGACTTGGTGTAGTGAAATTCACAGATGAACCTATCCCCGAAGAATCGATAGAAACTCCCGATCCTGATGATGGAGATTTCTGGTGGGGAATCGCTTGGCTATATGGAGGTGGTTCGGGAAGACCTGCCGGGACTCAATATGCATACCGAACAGATACGGATGTTATCACATCGGTAAGAGTAACCGCAGATCAGGAATACAATCCTGATAACCCTCTAACCGCAAAATTCAAGATAGGAAGCGATACTTACATAGTAGAGGACATAGTAATCCCTGAAGATGAATCGCAGATTGTGTGGGTGAAATGGCACACACCTGACACTCCGCAAGAGGTTCAGATAAGGGTAACGATTGGCGGAAGAACGAGAACCGCTACGGCAACAATTGAGGAAGTGGTGGACAATGAACCACCTGATCCGAAAGCGAATGACCGTAACGATTTATTTGTGATGCCGAGTGTCCCTGTTGAAACAGAAACTCAAAGTTTATCATGGGGAGTTTGGTCGGCAAGCTGGCATGCAAATTGGGTATGGATTCCTGATTGGGAATGGACAGGAACTCATTGGGTTGACAACGGACAATGGGTAGATTTGGGATGGTATGATTTCACATTCAACCGTTACCATGCATCCTTAAATACCAATCACACAATCTCACCCGATTCCAAAGTGCCTACAGCAAGCCTGACAGCGATGAAATCGGGGTATGGCATCAAGACGAGTCTTGAGTGCAGTATCGACACGAATGCTCCGACAAGGGCATATACTCAGGCACAGACAACACAGATGTTCTTCCCGGAGTTTGAGTACGAAACATATTTCAGAGTATTAGACCGAAGCGTACTTAGCTACAAGTCGACATTCAAATTCAAGGAGAACAGGTACTCCACATATAAGAGCAGAGCACACTTCACACCTGTATGGTTCCCTGACGGTAGCTACAAAACATACACCTATGTGTATGATGCGTGGACACCTGCAGGAATGCTTAAAGTGAATAAAACAGCTTCGCTTAACATATCAGGAAACCTGTTCGAAGATTGGCACATAGCACCAAAAAATAATTGAATTGGAGGAAATATGTTATGAAGATGAAAAGAATTTTAGCAATAGTTGGAATTGTTATGGTCATGGCACTTTTATTCACTGTGACTGCTTTTGCAGCAGGTGATGTGGCGAGTGCAGTAGAAAGCACATGGACAACGGCAAGGACACAGATTAAAACGGTTGTAAACAATGTTGTCTTTCCTGTACTTGACCTGATTCTGGCTGTATTTTTCTTTATTAAACTTGGATCATCGTACTTTGAGTACAGAAAATCCGGACAGTTTGAATGGGCAGGACCGGCAATCCTCTTTGCCTGTCTTGTATTTACATTAACAGCACCTACATACCTTTGGAGCATACTCGGTATGTAGAGTAAAGGCCGACCGTGCAGAAATGTACGGTCGGTAATTTTATAGGAGGTAGGATAGATGCAGACAAAATTTA
Organism: Clostridia bacterium; assembly: GCA_045576555.1. Classification (GTDB taxonomy): domain Bacteria; phylum Bacillota; class Clostridia; order UBA1381; family UBA1381; genus RGIG1988. Next base: position 5,454 of record JAZNGS010000174.1, read on the forward strand.
TAGTATCAGGTTTCAATGATGAAAAGTTTGAACTTACTCCGCATTTGAGACTTATAGAAGTAACCGATTTTATGGGTGAGAAAATGCACAATATCAGTTTGAATTTCACCCATATGGAAGACGGAGCAGAAATGCCATTCGCAAATTTTACACTTAATTTCGGTGAATTCATTGGAATGAAAGATTGTGCGTATGTTGACACAAACAACTGTTGGTTTGCGGATGAAATCCTAAAAACAGGAATTGCAGAAGATACAGGTCTTACAAAGATTAGCGGCTTTTGTAAATATCCTTTATGGAGTTTTAAGGAAGAATTCCTCGAAGCAGTAGACAAGGAAGTGTATCAGAAGTATTCCGATGAATACGATGAATACATGAATGCACAAACACCGGATGAGGAACCTGATGAAGAACCGACTATGGAAATGTGAGGTGTTAAGAATGAACTTTTTTGAAACAACTTTTCACAAAATCTTTGACAATGTCGAAGGAATCGAAAATACAAAATGTATTGGCCGAAACTGTGTAGCAGATATCGGCGGAGGTAAAGTGATGAAGGCATCATTTGTGCAGACCGGTATAACCGGAGGAAGAAAGAATGCATTAAGTGTAAGCATTAAATCAAAGACAGATGGTGAAATCGATTCTACTACTATTCGGTTCGCTGATATATGGAGTCAAAGATATGACATATGCGGAAGCATAGAAGGTCCGCAAATCATTATTCGCCATGAAGAGGCAGAATGGTTCACACCTGAGCCTTCAAAAGCTGACTATATGAAGTTAAGCAATATGGTAACAGACTATGTAGAGTTTTATACCGAACTTAATATGGAGCAAAATGAAGGTATGTCCGGAATGGGAATGTGAGGTGAAGTAAGTGGCAGTACCAACGACCTTTGAAAAGGAATTGCATAAAATATTTGATGGAATTGACAATCTTGATAATAAGAAATATGTCGGCCGAGCGTTTTATGCAAGTATAGACAGCAACACAAAATTCAAGGCTGAATTCATATCCACAAACTCTTATGAACACTTTGATGCATTAAGAATCAGAATTCTCCACAAGGAAGAAGGCGAACTTGATGCAAACACCATAAGACTGAAAGAAGCGTGGGGAATGAAACCTGTTGCAAACGGAAACTTTCCAAACGGTGTTTCACCTCATATGTGGATTGACAGAGGACAGCTCGAATGGTATGCGTATGCACCAAATCCCAGAGACTATGAAATACTTGCTGATCAGATCACGGATTATGTAGATGTATTTCAGGATGAAGATATGACTCAAAGTGAAGGCATGGGCGGTATGTGCGGAATGTAGGGAGGTGATGTTACCTTATGTTTGTATTCGATTGGTTTATGGACTGGATATATGGTAAGGTAATGGAATTTGTTCAGGACTTCTTTTCGTACTTAAGCGGAATGGGAGTAGAAATATTCAGCCTTTCGTGGATTCAGGCCGTTATAGAATTTTTCAGACTGTTCGGTTGGGCAATGTATGTTATAGCATTAGTCGTAGCAATATTTGATGTTGCGATAGCATATCAGAACGGACAAGGCAATATGAAGGATGCAGGGCTTGGCGCAATTAAGGGATTTATGGCAGTAAATCTCTTCACAGTTGTACCGATAGAACTGTACAAACTTGCTGTTGACATCCAAAACGGATTAGGAAATGCTATGACCGGATTGTTTGGAGATTCGATGTCTTTTAGCTGGACCGATATTGCATCGGATTCTTTAAGTGTTGTAACCGGAGAGACAGGACTAGTGAATTTGTTTTGTGTTATCGCGCTTGGCTATGCGGTAATAAAAGTGTTTTTTGCCAATATCAAAAGAGGCGGAATTCTTGTTACAAACATAGCTGTAGGTTCGCTTTACATATTCGGACTTACAAGAGGGCATCAGGATGGATTTGTTGATTGGTGTAAGCAGGTGGTTGCAGTGTGTGTGACCGCATTTTTGCAAAATACATTGCTTTTTGCAGGACTGCTTACGTTCAGAGATCACATGATGCTCGGACTCGGTATTATGCTTGCAGCAAATGAAGTGCCGAGAATTGCAGACAGATTCGGTCTTGACACATCGGCAAGAGTAAACATAATGAGTACATACTACGCAACACAGGCAGCGGTCAGAACAACACAGGCAATAATGAAGGCTGTGAAAAAGTAAGGAGGATGATACATGTATATATATCCTGATAACTTAAAATCAAAAGCAGTAATGTGGATGTGGGAACTCAAAGACATTGGAATTATTGCCGTGTGTGCAATAATCTCAGTGCTTGCTTTGACTCAGACAGGGTTTTTGCTTCCCCTTGCTGCAACGGCAGGATATGCGTTTTTGACAATAAGGATTGACGATGTATCTATTATGATGTTTATCCAAAGTGCATGGCGATATTTTGCCGGACAACAATACTACGAATGGGGGTTGGATAGCAGTGAGTAAGAAAAAGAAAGAGGAAAAGCAGAAAGCTACTACCAGAAAACTCATAGGGATTAAAGATATATCCGATTTTTCTCTTGTAACCTACGATCACGGAGAGCTGGTATACTTCCTGGTAAAACCGTCAAATATTTCGGTATTATCAGATGAAAGCATCAGAGCAAGGGTTTATGCACTCATGACTGTACTGAAAGGTATGGCAGAAATCGAAATGTGTGCATATAACAGCCGTGAAAATTTTGATGGTAATAAGAGATACCTTAAAAAGAGAATGGAAGAGGAAGATAACTATATCATCCGCCAACTCTTGGAAAAGGATATGTCTCATCTTGATAACATTCAGGTTCAGACCGCAACAGCAAGAGAGTTTGCAATTGTGGTAAGACTCAAGAACCAAAATGAGAAGGAAATCATGCCGTACCTTAACAGAATTGAGAAAACCTTGAGAGAACAGGGATTCTCAATCAAACGTGCGAAGCATGAGGATATCCAGAGAATTGTCGCTGTTTACTTCGAGCAGAATGTAACGCAGGAAACCTTTGAAGAGCATGATGGTGACAGATGGGTTATCTACGGCGATGAAGGAGGTATGTAAATTGGCAAAGAAACATAAAGAAGTACATACTGAGAATGTGAGAATCAAATCATTTGTGGATATGATTGCACCCTCAGTAATCAAGTTCTTTCCCGATTACTTTATTTGCGGAAACACATTCCGAAGCGTATGGGCATTGAGAGAATACCCGACAACGACAGAGGAGCAGGCAATCCTCAAACACTTGGGAGAAAAAGATGGTGTTACATTGAAGATTTACACAAGGCATGTTACAGCAGCAGAAGAAAGAAAAATTATTTCAAATGCTGCAAACAAGAACAGGCTCAAGTCAAGTAACACGAATGATTTGCAGGAAACGGTAGTTGCGGAAGGTAACCTTGAGGATGTAACAAACCTTGTAAGTACCATGCACAGAAACCGTGAACCGCTTATTCATACAGCAGTATACATTGAACTGATAGCACATGAGCATGACAAACTGAAGGAACTTCAAACAGAGGTTCTGACGGAACTCATTCGCTCAAAACTGAATGTAGACAAGCTGATGCTAAAGCAACAGCAAGGGTTTATTTCAGTAATGCCAAGCGGTCATAACGCATTTGGCGATCAGTTCGAAAGAGTTCTCCCGGCATCAAGTGTTGCAAACCTGTATCCGTTTAACTATTCAGGTAAAACCGATGCAAACGGATTCTATCTTGGAAGGGATAAGTTCGGCAGTAACATTATAGTGGACTTTAATAAAAGAGCAGAAGATAAGACAAACAGTAATATCCTGATACTCGGTAACTCAGGTCAGGGTAAATCGTATTTGTTAAAGCTTCTGCTTATTAACTTTTTGGAGTCAGGAAAGAGTGTTATATGCCTAGATCCCGAACACGAATACGAGGACTTATGCAATAACTTCGGCGCATACTTCGTTGACCTTATGTCAGGCGAATACCTTGTAAATCCTTTAGAACCGAAATTGTGGAGTGATAACGATGAAAAGTTCGAGGATGATGCAGACATTGCTACATTCAGGAAGACAACGAAGCTCAGTCAGCATATTTCATTCCTTAGAGACTTCTTTGGCTCATACAAGGACTTCACAGACTCGCATGTGGATGCACTTGAAATAATGGTCGAGAAGCTGTATAAGAAATGGAACATCAGTGACAATGCAGATTTTTCATCACTCACATCAAAAGACTACCCGATACTTTCGGATTTGTATGACTTGATTGAGTATGAATACCAAAACTACAATAAACAAGAAAAAGCAATCTACACGGAATCACAGTTGCAGGAAATTCTCTTGGGAATTCACTCAATGTGTAAGGGTGCAGAAAGCAAATTCTTTAACGGCCACACGAATATAAAGAGTGACCGTTTTGTTGTATTTGGAGTAAAGGGACTGCTTGAAGCGAGTAAGAATATCAAGAATGCACTCTTGTTTAACATTCTCTCGTATATGTCAAATCAGCTCCTAACAAACGGAAATACGGTAGCGGCGATTGACGAGTTTTATCTGTTCTTGTCGAATAAAACTGCAGTTGAATATATCCGAAACTTTTCAAAACGAGTGCGTAAAAAGGAATCAGCGGTTGTGCTTGCAAGTCAGAACTTGGAAGACTACAACCTACCTGGAATTGCGGAATATACAAAACCGCTTTTCTCAATTCCGACACATTCGTTCTTGTTTAATGCCGGAAATATTGATGCCAAATTCTACATGGATAATCTGCAGCTTGATGAGAGTGAATATAACCTGATAAGATATCCGCAACGAGGCGTGTGTTTGTATAAGTGCGGTAATGAACGATATAACCTTATGGTAACGGCTCCTTCATACAAGGAAGCGTTATACGGAACAGCAGGAGGTAGATAACAGTGATTAAATTTGACGGACTTGTGATCAAGGTAGAACCTGATTACAAAGAAAGAATTGAGAAGGGCATCGAAATCGATGAACTTTGGTGCGAGGTGTATCAGGAAAGTGATACAGAGTTTAAGCACAAACTTGGCGACTTCAATATGATGCAGGGCTTTGAGTATAAAGAAGCAACAGTCGAGGCTATCGAAAGCGGAATCAAGAGGATGGTTGAGACCGACTGGTCTTCATATCAGCTTGAGATTAAAACACTTGAACTTGACAGAATGAAAGAGCTTCTTGGTAATGCAGTTGAGTACATCAAGGAATCCGTGAATTCGGAAGACATAGATACCACGCTCAAGATATGCATCGGAATGACTGACGATGAAATCAAATCACTTGAATCTTTGTCAGAAGTTCAGGAAGAAGGCATGAATTTGTCGTAAAGGGTAGATTTTCCTGAATGTATGTGATATAATAATCAGCGTGTGCGGAGGTGTCAATATGAAGTACTATACATGTGAAGCGTGTAAGTTCCAATTTGTGAGACATGGCGAAATAACCCACTGTCCTGATTGCGGAAAGGAAGCAGTCAGACTTTCGACAGAGGGTGAAATCGCTGATTTTATAAGAACACAGGAAGAACTGAAACGAGAATTCAATAAATAAACTTGCAAAGAGCAATCGTGTAAAAACGGTTGCTCTTTTTGCATCTAAAGAGGTGATAGGCAATGAAGAATGATTACTTAAACACTCTTGAAGAAAGCGATATGCTCCTTAGAGATGACTTCGAATTGGAGTTTGACAAGCAACGGATACTATTCCCTATAGAGTGCTGGTTTGATGTTGATAAGAAATTCGGACTTAACACACAGGGGAATGATGGGCTGTGGGTAAACCTGTATGGAGAGTATAATCCGTGTACCAATGAAGTAAAGATTTCATATGTGATAAATGCAGACGATGGCACATTCGAGAGAGAATACATCCCTACAGATACGGAAAGAGAACTGTTCGTGAAACTAATGGAACAAGCTTGTGAGCAGTACACAGGGATGACATGCAGAGAATTATACATAACAGATTATGTGGCACAACATGCATCAGGCTTTGAATTGGAATGCCAAAGTGCAGGTGACAAGATTGCAATCATTAACCGAACAGATAATTTCGTGCTCTATACGGAGGATAAAGGCGGAAAGCTCGAAAATCATATAGGACATTCAATCGAACTTGCAACCTATGGCGGAAAACAATGCATAGCATTAGAATGTATGGATTGCAATGAAATCTTATATGATACGGCAACAGAAGAACTTCAATTCAATGAGGAACAAGGCGGAATGACAATGCAGTAGGAGGTGAATGCGATGGCAGTAAATCCTGCCGTTGTCAAACTTATTATAACTGCGGCAACGGACAAACGAACATGGATAGTTATAGGCTCAATAGTATGCGGTATTATTCTGATGATAGTCGGAATAGTAGCCGCATTTCTTAATATCTTTTCTTTTGACGATTCAGGATCATCAACAGCATCGGCGGCCTATGTGCAATTCATAGATGATATGAAATATGCATACGCAAGACTTGATGAAGAGATTGATGACAAGTATCCGGCGCTTGACAGAGACCAGATACACGCAGTTTTTTATACCTTGTATTTCGGGGAAGAGAAAATAAAGTCAGCAGCATTCTATGATGGATTTGTAGAATGCTTTATAAATCGTTCGACCGATGACGAGGGAAATGAGGTACTCAGTCAATGCCCGTTAAATACTGCACTACAAAGACTTGCGACTCATACAGGAAAGATGACTGACCATATCACACAAAGTCAGGTTGATGAACTTGTGTCAGTACTACGATATGGAATGGCAAGAGCAGGAGATGACGGAGTGGTCTATTCAGGACCGAAACCTGAAGCATATTCGGATGCAACCTTTGCACAGCTCATGCAAGAAGCAGAAAAGTACATAGGATTTCCTTATGTGTGGGGAGGTTCTTCGCCGTCAACATCCTTTGACTGTTCCGGCTTTGTATGCTGGGCATATACGCATTCAGGTGTGTATAATCTGCCGAGAACAACAGCGCAAGGAATATACAATCAATGTGCACCGATTTCAAGGTCAGAAGCAAAGCCCGGTGATTTGGTTTTCTTTACAAGAACTTATGTATCAAGTGAGGCTGTGACACATATCGGAATTTATGTGGGCGATGGATTGATGCTCCATTGCGGTGATCCAATCAAATACGCATCAATCGACACAGACTATTGGACAAGCAAATTTTATGGATTCGGGAGGTTGCCGCTTTCGGTATCTTCTGAATAAGCGAAGGAGGAATTATAAGTGGATAGAGGATTCGAAGATTTAGCAAATGCAATCATTGAATTAGCAGTAAAAGATATACGAAAAGGTAACGCACATGCAAACAGTGCCAAGCAGTTCTTGAAGTCAGAATGGTGCGGAATGCTTTCAAAGGTTGATGGCAGAATGATACTAAGAAAGCTTCAGGAAGAAATGGCTACCAGGCCAAAACGAAAAAAGAACATGGAGGTAATGTGTAATGGGTAACAGAATTCATTTAAAAACCATCGAGAGTTTTTACAGAGAGAAATTCGGCGTAGAAATTGAAGCCAAGAGCTTTGATAACAACAAGACCGGAGAAACATACGATGCCATATATAAAAAAGGTTTAGATGTAGCATTTGTATATAAGATGGATGATGGTAGTCGTTTCTTTTCTGTAGACTCAGATGGAAAGATAATTGACGGTGAAAACATCTACGGATATGTAAACGCTCCGGTAAGCACAAAAGAAAACGGAACATTGGTATTCTCGGAACAGGATCTTGTACTTCATTATGAATATGAGATTCAGGATAATGAGGAACTCATTAAGAGAGAGGCAGAACTATTCCCTGAAAGAACTCCGATTGTGTTGAATGGAATGTTCACTCGAAATGGCACGACAGGTGCAGTAACAACATTCTATGTAGATGAAATTGTGCATGCAAACGAAGAACAATTCGATGAAATCTGCAGAGGTGATGACTCAGAGATTCTCAAACAGTATAACGAAAAAACCTATGATCCGATAACTGACGGAGTACACGGAATCCTTGTAATCGGACCAAAAGGTGATGGCGTTATGGTTGATACAAGCGGTTATGACTACGCAAGGTACATGAGCTATGCACCGAAGATTGAAATGCCTGTAAACTATATTCTCGAACAGAATATGAAAAGGGATGCAATCTATGAGATGAAGGTATATGTCCCTCTCAAGGTTACAAGATACGATGAGGACTTTGAAGAAGAGGAAATTGACGGAGAGCCATACATGCGTGATATTCGAGAAAGGGTAAGAGAGTTTAATCGTGAAGACGGAGAAAGAGGTCTTGCAGAATACTATAGCAAGGACAATATAAGCAGAAACAAGGTGTACAGTATAAGACCGGATGTCGAAAGAGTTCGTGATGTAATGATGGGCGTTGCAGTTATTAAAATGACAAAACCTCTGACCGAACCTGAAATCGAGGACCTGAAAGATTATCTGACAGGTCAATTCGCTGACGGATGGGGAGAATCATTTGAGCAACGAGCGATTGAAGTCTCTGGCAGAGAAATCTATGTTCACTACTGGGACTCTCATGAATACTACATCAAAACAGAGGAAGAGATGGAACAGGACTTCGAACAGGAACAAGGCATGCAAGGCATGGGCGGAATGTCCGGAATGTGAGGTGAAATCAAATGGCAGAATTGAAATTATATGTTCCGCTCCTCGTTCACTTAAACGAACCTGGAATGGCATGGAATAGTCTTAATGAACTCGAAGAAGAGAATGGAGCATTCCATACAGATGTAATCTCAGAAGCGGTAAAGAAGTCAATGGAATCATATGGCGACAGAGGATTGGCAACAAAGATGGAAGGACTCATGGGAGAGAAAATCATATCAGCAATGCCCGGAGTCGAAGAACACAACGGAGCCTTGTATGGTACGATTACTTTCGTTTCCACTGAAGAACTAAGTGAGAAAGAAACTGCTGTTATGGAGTTTTGGACATACGAACAATTTGGTTCAGGATGGGGAAGTGATTTTGAAAAAGAAGCTATTGCAGTTGAAGACGGAGAAATATATGTCAGATTCTCAAATGATATATATGACTACACCATAGAAACTGCAGATGAATTTTTTAGGAACACGGAACCGAAGCTACGACCTATTATACAAACTGAATTTTCTATGCACGACATAGAATTGATTGCTACATATGAAGAGGAGTACAAAATTCTGGAACGAGAGTGTATAACAACTTGGTGGGGAGATATGCATTCGTACAAGTTTAAGAATGGGGTTGATGATTATAAGAAAAACCAAGTTTTTGAAAAATCACTAAAAGCTATTGGTATGACAAAAGATGAGTTTAACAACTTTCGGTATACTTACCGACAGAGTCTCATTGACAAGATGAAAGAAAACATGCCGGAAAAGTATCAGGTCATCACCTTATTTAATAAACCTGTTCTGATGAGTGAAGGCAGAGTCGATGCTCAAAATGTACCACCTGATTATTATGCTTATGAATTAAGACATGATGAAGGTGGTGACATTGCAGCTATCGAAAAATCAGTTCGAGTTGATTTCGCCGGAACAATTCTGTCAAAAGACAAAATTGAAATAGCTGGTGATCATAGAAAAATTGATTACGATGATTATAACTTTTTATCTATTGATTATTCGGCGGATGAGTTCGATAAACACTACGATGAATTGGTTGATGAATACTGTGAGCCGGAAATAGAGACTGGTATGACTATGGGATAGGAGTGTGATTGGAAATGAAATTAGATAAAATAACTGTCAATTTCAGTTCACAAAAACTTCAGGCAATCAGGTTGCTAAAACCAGAACTCTATGATGGTATAGAGAAGATGCTGCAGGAACAGCTCGAAAAATTATACATCCGAGCAGTTCCTCCATCCACAAGAGAGTATATCGAAAAGAAGGAAAAGGATGATACTGATATCCAGAAGGGAGGAAATAAATGAGTGCATA
>JAZNGS010000175.1:0-9894 GCA_045576555.1 Clostridia bacterium
AAAATGCATCACACGCAGCATATATCTTATGTGACAAATCATTTGAGAAGCAAATATTTGCAGATACTTTGTCAGGATACTGCCAAGCATAGTGCCTGAACAGATTTTCATACTTTTCATCACCTGTTCCCAATATCACAATTTGCATTCCGCCCTTGCACATTTCATCTAGTGCTGCAGCAACCAAATCAAATCCCTTTTGGTCAGTTAATCTTGACACAATACCAACCATAAAGATATTTTCATCAACAGGAAGATTTAACATTTCCTGAAGTTTTGTTTTATTTATCTTTTTTCTTTTAAAAACATTAACTTTGTTAAATTTCTCAAAAATTAATTCATCCTTTGACGGATTCCATTCTGTATATGAAATTCCATTAACTATTCCCACTAAGTCATTTTTTCTAGCACTTATCAATCCTTGTAATCCCTCGCCATATCCGTCTGTCTGAATTTCCTGTGCGTAGCTTTCTGATACAGTTGAAATTTTATTAGCGTATGCAAGGCCTCCTTTTAAAAGATTTGCATCATCATAATATTCAAGCTTATCATCGGTAAAATAATAATCACTTATTCCCATAAAATCTCTAACTTTATTAATATCCCATCTTCCCTGATATTTTAAATTGTGAATAGACATAACTGTTTTTATTCCGCAGTAGAACGGATTATCTAAAAATGTATCCAAAAACACAGGGATTGCTGCAGTCTGCCAATCATTACAATTTATAACATCTGGTTTGAAATCGATTGTGGGAAGTATTGATAAAACTGCTTTTGAAAAGAAAATAAACTTTTCACAATCAAGATGAATGTAATCATATGGTTTATCACCATTAAAATAAAATTCATTGTCAATAAAATAGAATGTGCAACCCTCATGAATAAGCTTGAAAACTCCACAATATTGCTTTCTCCACCCCATATCAACATAAATATGATTGATATACTCTAATTTTTCTTTATATTTTGAGTCCATGCATCTATATAAAGGAATAATTACCCTCGCATCAACCCCCTTTTCATTTAATGCTATAGGCAATGATCCTGCAACATCGCCCAAGCCTCCTGTCTTTGCAAACGGGGCCGCTTCTGAACTAACATACAGTATATTCATAATACACCTATCCTTTCTTAAAAAAATGATATTAGTAATAGCTTTTTAATTATATAACTCTAACTTGTATTTTATAACAAAATTACAATTTTGTCAATTCAATATATTATCCAAAAAAATGCGATATCCTTATTCGGATACCGCAAATTTTTCTTTTATCATATTATCTTTAATTTTTAAAAGTCTTGTATTATTACTTCTTTCCATTTCATCAAGTTTCATTGAAATGTATCTTATAGTGTCCTGATAATTTGGAATCATAACATATTCCAACGCATTAACTCTTCTTCGGGTCTTTTCTATTTCTGATGCTAATAATTGTGCTGACTTTTCGTATTCTGCAAGTTTTAGCATATCTTCAAGGGTTTCGGAGAATAGTGAAATTGCTTCGTCCAAATCTCCGCTTGTGTTCACAAATCCATAAGAGAAAATATCGCTTTTTGATGCTGTCTTTGTTTTAATTTCAAATGTTGGTATATCAACACTCATTATGTTTTTTGTACCAAGTTTTAAATTTACCCCTTGCTTGGGCATCATAAGCGCAGAAACCAATGCTTCTTTCTGCATAACAGAACCGGCAACTGCCATATATCTGTTAGCCTTTTGAAGCTTTTTTTCAACACTTTCTCTTAATCTCTTATTCTCACGCACAATTTCTAAAAACTGACGCATGAGTTCGTCCCTTTTATCTTTTAGTAGTTTATGACCTCTTGTTGCAGTTGCCAGACTTTTTTTAAGTCTTGTAAGCTCCATACGAGTAGGATTAACATTTAACTGTGCCACAAACCTTCACCTCACTTGCCATAATAAAGGTCTAAATATTCGTCCTTAATTCTCTTTAGCTCTGACCTTGGAAGTATTGAAAGCAGTTTCCAGCCGATTGAAAGAGTTTCTTCTATTGTTCTGTCGTTCGTGTAACCTTGAGAAACATATTCTTTCTCAAATTCATCAGCAAATTTTGCATACAATTTATCAACCTCTGATAATGCTGCATCTCCAAGAATAACCATCAATTCTTTTGCTTCCTTACCTCTTGCATATGCTGCAAAAAGCTGATTCATTGTGTTTGCATGGTCTTCTCTTGTTTTGCCTTTACCAATTCCCTTATCCTTTAATCGTGACAAGGACGGCAAAACATCAATAGGAGGAGCTATATTTTTTCTGTAAAGCTCACGACTTAAAATTATCTGTCCCTCTGTGATATATCCAGTCAAGTCAGGAATAGGATGCGTTTTATCATCTTCAGGCATTGTTAGAATTGGAATAAGAGTTATACTTCCGTCTCTACCCTTTAGTCTTCCTGCTCTTTCATATAAAGTTGCAAGGTCAGTGTACATATATCCCGGATAACCTCTTCTTCCGGGGACTTCCTTTCTTGCTGCAGACACTTCTCTTAATGCATCTGCATAGTTTGTGATGTCTGTCATTATTACAAGCACATGCATACCAAGGTCAAATGCTAAATATTCAGCAGCGGTCAATGCCATCTTCGGTGTTGCGATACGCTCGATAGCAGGGTCATTTGCAAGGTTTATAAAAAGTACAGTTCTTTCCATAGCACCTGTATTTTTAAAGTCTTCAATAAAGAAATTAGCTTCTTCAAAGGTGATACCGATAGCCGCAAACACAACTGCAAACTTTTCGTTATCTCCCAAAACCTTTGCCTGTCTTGCAATCTGTGCCGCAAGATTAGCATGAGGCAGACCTGAACCGGAGAAAATAGGCAATTTCTGACCTCTAACTAATGTATTTAGTCCATCAATAGCAGAAACTCCTGTTTCGATAAACTCTTCAGGATAGTTTCTTGCAGCAGGATTCATCGGAACTCCATTGACATCCATTCTCTTTTCAGGAATTATGTCTGATTTTCCGTCTTTTGCATGGCCGAGTCCGTCAAATACTCTGCCCAGCATATCCTCCGATACGCCCAGCTCAATTCCGTGTCCTAAAAAACGAACCTTGCTGTTTGACAAGTTTATGCCGGCACTATTCTCAAATAATTGAACAAGCGCATTACTGCCATCAATCTCAAGTACTCGGCATCTTCTTCTCTCACCGCTTGCAAGTTCAATTTCACCTAACTCATTATAGGTTACCCCTTCAACATCTTTTATCAGCATAAGAGGTCCGGAAACCTCTTGTATAGTACGATATTCTTTTGGCAATACAATCAATCCTTTCTTATAAGAAGATATTAAAATCAGTCTTCTGATATGGTTTTAAGTTCGTTAATGCTGCGTTCTAGTTCACTTAAAACTGAACTATATTCATCCGAAACCTTATCTTCAGGTACATATTTAATTCTTCCTATTCTTTCCCTTACAGGCATATCCATAAGTTTTTGTGCACTCACACCTTCATTAACAGCAGCGGTTGCCAAATCGAAGTAATCCAAAACCAACTTCATCATAATAAACTGTTTTTTTAGCGATGCATAGGTGTCAACTTCGTGGAATGCGTCCTGATGCAAGAAATCTTCTCTGATTGATCTTGCCGCCTCTAGTTTGATTTTATCATTAGAGTTCAAAGCATCCATACCAACCATCTTAACAATTTCGTCTAGTTCTGCCTCGTCTTGCAAAAGTCCCATAATTCTATGTCTTAATGGTATCCAGTTCTCATCAACATTCTTACCATACCAATCAGCCATCATATCAATATACAAAGAATAACTCTTAAGCCAGTTGATTGCAGGGAAATGTCTTCTGTATGCCAAAGAGGAATCAAGCCCCCAGAATACCTTTACAATTCTTAAAGTTGCTTGCGAAACAGGCTCGGAAATATCGCCACCTTGAGGTGAAACCGCACCGACAATACTAAGCGCACCTTCTCTTGTATCATCACCTATCGGAACAACTCTTCCTGCTCTTTCATAAAAACCTGCAAGACGGCTTCCAAGATATGCCGGATAACCCTCTTCACCTGGCATTTCTTCAAGTCTTCCTGACATTTCTCTCAATGCTTCTGCCCATCTTGATGTTGAATCTGCCAAAAGAACTACGCTAAATCCCATGTCTCTAAAATATTCAGCTATTGTTATACCTGTATAGATAGATGCTTCTCTCGCTGCAACAGGCATATCTGATGTATTAGCAATAAGCACAGTTCTTTCCATAAGAGTTTTGCCTGTTCTTGGGTCACGGATTTCAGGAAATTCATTCAAAACATCGGTCATTTCGTTTCCACGCTCACCGCAACCAATATATACAACTATGTCCGCATCTGCCCACTTTGCAAGCTGATGTTGTACAACTGTCTTTCCACTGCCGAATGGTCCAGGCACTGTACCAACGCCGCCCTTTGCAATTGGGAACAATGCATCTATAACTCTTTGTCCTGTTACTAAAGGAATATCAGGAGAAAGTTTTTCTTTATAAGGTCTTCCAACACGAACAGGCCACTTTTGCATAAGTGTGAGTTCGGTGATGTTTCCTTTATCATCTTTAATCTTTCCGATACATTCAGTTACAGTATACTGACCTTTGTTTAATTCAATCAATTCACCTGAAACATTTGGCGGAACCATAATTTTATGCGTAACAACATCTGTTTCTGGGACTGTACCCAAAATCATACCACCGGAAACCTTGACACCCGGTTGTATTATTGGCTCAAAATCCCATTTTTTATCTCTGTCAAGTGCAGGAACATTAACTCCTCTTTGAAGATTTGTTCCAACCTGCTCCATAATTTTATCAAGAGGTCTTTGAATACCATCATAAATACTCTTGATAAGTCCTGGTCCTAATTCAACACTCAAAGGACTGCCTGTTGAAATAACCTCCTCACCAGGTCCCAATCCTGATGTTTCCTCATATACCTGAATAGATGCCAAATCACCATGCATTTCAATTATTTCGCCAATAAGACCATGTTTGCTTACTCTGACCACATCATACATATTGGCATCAAACATATTACTTGCAATAACCAAAGGTCCTGAAACCTTTTTGATTACACCATTACTTCCCATATCAGAATTCCTTTCTGCTTACTTTTTATTCTTCATTAAAAATTATATCAGAGCCAACTGCCTGCTCGACATATTTTCTGACATTTCCTATACCAAAGCCTGTTGAACCTTTACATGATGGTATCGGAATAATTGCAGGGGTCTGCATACTTTTAAACTTTTCAAATATTTGCGGCATTTTTTCAATAAAATCTTCTACAACATAAATGATACCATATCCGCCAGAAGTTAATTTTTTTAATATTTCTTCAGCTTCTTCCAAATCACAAACCGGATATGTGTCTAAACCAAGAGCGCTAAAGCCACATATACTGTCGTAATCACCAACAACGCCAATCTTATACATATAGCTCACGCAGCCTTTCTCTTATAATATCAACATCGACATCATTTTGCTTGCAGGAAAGAATTATTCTCAATGCCTGTAATTCAAATTCCTTGCCAATTAAAAATGCCAAAATCGGTTCAAATCCAAAAAATTTATTCTTTGCTGATTTTATATACTCAATTTTTAAATTATCACAACATTTTTCAAACTCTGCAAAAGATATTGAGAGTGCATCAGCCGCCTTTGAGTATCCCATATTAGAAATAACATGACTTACTTCATCAACACTAACCAATGCAGCATCAATCAATTTATCAGGATTAATTTCATCTGTATAAATGATTGCATTTTGGATAAAATCCTTACTTCTTCCAACGCATCTTGCGGCAATTTTCATATTTGAAATTTCAGTTTCAAGCCTTACCCATTCTATCAAAAACTTATTTCCTGTTTTAATTGCATACTCACTAACTTTAAGCAACTGTGATTTATCAACAAATATTTCAAAAAGCTGACCGTCGCCTGTTTTTGTAATTAGCATAAACCCATTTTTTGCAGTATCTCGCATGAATTCAGGTAAATCTTCAAAATTAACTTTTTTAATTGCATCAGCAATTAACTGAGGCTCAACAACACAAGGTCTTAAAACAAGCTCTTTCCAATCATTGGAATAGATAGATGCCTTTAAAATTGTTTTTAAATTATGGAAATCATTTTTATATAAAAGCATATCTAATGGTGCTTCTTCAGGACAAGCATTCTTTGCTTCTTCCCACACCTTTTCGAGTTCATCCTTTAAAAGCGCATCAGCAGTTTGATAGTTTGTTGCACTCTTACCAAATCCTCTGTCTGTAAGTATTTTTAAAGCTGATATAACATCTTTAGCTGTAATCAATGATTCGATTTCATTCTTGGTTAACATTTTGTTTTCAAGTGTTTTCATATATGCAACTGCATAAGCATATTCTGTTTCGTGCATGAAATCACCCCTTATTCTGCTGAAATACAGCTATTAACCAAATCTGTCAACTCGTTATACTTGTCCTCAATAATACCTTTAATAGAACAATTCTGTTCTGTTTTCCCATATCTGATTATAAATCCCTTTTCAATAGGTGCTGTTTCATCTGAAAACTCTAAAACACCGTTAGTAATTTTTTTACATTCAGCAATAAAATCATCGTTAACAATCTTTTTATCAACTGCTGAAAAAAGTATTTCTCCTTTTTCTCCTGTTTGAGAATTTTTAAGAATTGTTTTTAGAAAATCCAGATATTCGGCTTTCTCCATAGATATTATCTTTTCCTCGGACTCATTTATTATATTTTTAATAACACTGTTTCTTGTATCAAGCATTTCCTGTCTTTCATTTTGTCTGTCAGCAGATTCAGCCATCTGTTTTATCTCATCACATTTAGCTTTGATTTTTTCATTATTTTCAAGAGTTAGCCTTTTGTTTTCTTCATCAGTTATTTTCCTGATTTCGTCAGCTTTTCCCATGGCTTCATTAATGATTTCGTCAGCTGTTTTCTTTGCGTTATTAATTATATGTTCAGTTATTTTTTCTAAACCGCCCACAATATCAATCCTTTCTGATTAAATTTTTATCCAAAGTTATAATCAGATATTAATAACCAAAAGGAATGATACGATAAAACCTAAAAGAGCATAAAGCTCAATCAATGAAGCTGAAACTATAGCCTTTGAACTTTCTTCAGGTCTTTTAGCTACTAAGTTAACACCAACTGCACAAACTCTTCCTTGTGCTCTTGCTGAAAAATATCCACCTAATGCGATTGGAAGACATGCTGCAAGATACTGTAAACCAACAGCAGTATCTGTAATCATTTCACCGCCAAGAAAACCTGTGTTAAGCATTACCATTACACCAACAATAAGACCATATAGTCCCTGTGTACCTGGCAACAACTGCAAAACCAACAATTTACCAAATTTGCTTGGGTCATCTGCTAAAACTGCACCTGATGCTTCAGATGCCATTCCAACACCTTTTGAAGAACCTAAACCAGACATTACTACTGCCACTGCCACACCTAAAATAACATAAACCATTGCTAAATTCATAATTTTTACCTCTTTCTTTTATTTATTTTTTGAAAAATTAAAGTACTTCGTGTTCATTGAGAATGGCCTGAACTTTTTACCGCCGCCCTCATAAAATTTCTGATAAAATTCAACATATTGCAATCTGTTTGTATGAACATAAGCTCCCAAACAGTTTATTGCAAAATTAAGCGCGTGACCAAATATTGAAATAAGAATATAAGCAATTATTCCAACAACACTTGCACCGCCAAGTGATCCCAAAACATTGATAACCGATGCTATAACTCCAGTTGCAAGTCCTAATGCCATAAGTCTTGAATATGACAATACATCGCCAACATAGCTTGTTATATCATATAAGCTCAAAATTCCGCCAAAAAGCTTACCAATCAAGTTGTTGCTATTTCTTCCGCCTGTTAGAATTATTCCTGCAAAACCTATAATAGCCATAACTATACCGACTTTATTAAGAACCGCTACTCCAAGCCCGAAGCCTGCTGCAAACAAGCTGATTCCCAACAGTCCAAATATCCAGAAACCTGTATCACATACTGCATCAGTTTTATCACCGTTTCGCCACTGCATATAGAACTTAACTACCAAAGCAGCTAGAATGTGAATCATTCCAAACGCAACACTTATGATTAACAGTTCAAGCGGTTTTTGTGTTGGATTTAGAAGAATAGGTGTCAACCTGAAGGAACTATTTAAGAACTTTGATGCAATTGTGTCTATCATATCTCCAAAAAAGCTTCCGTACATAATTCCCCAGAATGTTGTAGAAACACCACAGTAGAAAAACATTTTATATGCTCTTCTTTTACCTTTTTCCAACACCTTACCAAATCCTAAAATACCACAGGCTATCATCATCAAAAGTCCGTAGCCGGCATCAGAGAACATCATTCCGAAAAACAAATAGTAGAACACCGACATAATTGGGTTAGGGTCTACATCATTTGAAGATGGCATACTATAATCAGATGTTATACCTTCAACCGGTGCAACAAATGCATTATTTGAAAAAGCAACAGGAGCTTCTTCTTTGCTGGCTTTTTCCATTTCAACTACCACATCAAATTTATCAATAAGTTCATTTTTAAGTTTTTGTGATACCTTTACAGGTGCAAACCCTGAAATAATAAATACATTGTCTGTTACCCCAACTTGAGAAAGTGCTTCGTATTTTTCTTTCCTCATAACAAGGTGGTCGTAAAATAGTTTTATTTCCTCACGATACTTAGAAAATTCAATTATTTCCTCTTTGCTTTTTTCATTTTCCGAAACCAGCTTTTCCCTGTCTTCTGTCAGTTTTTTAATTTTGTCTTTTGTATTTCTGTGCGACAAGCTGAAGGAAGGTTCGCTAAAACCAATTTCTCTTAACGCTTTTTCAACTTCTTCAGAATTTTCTTTAGGATAAATAATCCATATGCAAGTATGCTGTTTCATTGAGTTTAAAATCTCAAAATGAAAACTTGTAGCACCTGCATCGTTCATAGCATTTACAAATCGCTCTTCACTCCACTCGCCACTAATTCCACCCAGCATACTAGAGGTTGTTTTTGTTCCCTTAAAATTCATTGGAATATCAAGATTTACATATGGTTCTATTTGTGAAAGTTTAAGATTTATCTTCCCTATACTTTCTACATTGTTCTTGATATTTTTATCCATAGTAATTATATCATAGATGTATTTATTTACTCTGTTGATTTCATCTTTTTGCATACTATAGGTACTTTCATCAGCTGTTGTTCTTGCAGAAAACATTCCATTTTTTTCAGGAACATAACCATTAAGTATTTCCAACGCACGAGATGCTGATGCGATATACTGCGTAAATGATGAAATGCTTTTTTCAGTTTCATAGCGTTTCATCCCATTTTCTTCTGCATCAAAATCAGAAATCTCCATAATCTCATTCTGATGTAAATATTCAAGAACTGATTTTCTATTTTCGTTTAGTCCGTAAATGAAAATTTTGTTCATTTCCAGAATAGCCAATCTATCACCCCTTTTCTATTAGGATACTTCTTAACCTTCAAGAACTTTTTTAAGCACCTCGGTTATTGCTATATCTTTATTTTTTAGTAAATCTTTTTTTAATTTCTCTGTTTTATCTGAAACTTTTAAAAGATTTTCTCTACTTATTTTTTCGGCATCACTTTTAGCTTTTTCAACTGCATTATAAAAATCAGTCTTTAGTGCATCAACTAGTTCTTTTTTTGACTCAAAAGAATCTTTTTCTGCCGTTTCAACAATTTGAAAAGCCTCTTTTTCAGCTGAAACAATAATGTTTTTTGCTTCTTCCTCTGCTCTTTTGATTATTTGAACAGCTTCCTGTGCCATAAAAGTTTCCCATCCTTTCAAATATACTTAAATATTAGTATATCACATTTTTCCAAAAAT
>JAZNGS010000176.1:0-11843 GCA_045576555.1 Clostridia bacterium
ATCAGTACACACCAGCACACAAGTTGGAGAACCTTATACAGAATTCTCTGTAAAAAAAGATGACGAAAAAAATATTTTTACAATAAATTGTCATTGTATGGAAAAAGGGAACACAGTTATTTTGGCATTATATAAAGAAAACAGATTTGTTAAAATGTATCACTCACTCTATGAAGGAGATGCAATTCCATTTACAGTAACAGAAGACTATGATAATTATAAAGTAATGGTATGGGAAAATTTAGAAACTTGTGTACCGTTGTGTGAGCCAGAAAATGTTCCTTTAAACTAATTAAATAACAAAAGCAAAAATAAAGTCAGACTATTAACAGAAACCATTTATAATATTGGTGTTAATTGTCTGACTTAAATTTTATCTATTTTTCCAAAAGAGAAACATATTTATAGACGGTTGTACGGCTCATGTCGCACACTCTGGCAAGTTCTGAAACATTCAGTTTTCCTGACTTCAAAGACGGATAATGTCGCAAAAAGGATGCAGGAATATCGTCTTTTGTTACTTGCGGTCGCCCGATATTTGCCCCTTTTGCTCTGGCGTTTTCCATGCCAGAACGCACCCTTGCACGAATCATGGCAAGTTCTAATTGACTGAATACACCTGCCATTTGCAAAAATGCCTCACTCATGGGGTCGCATTTGCCGTTTCGGCAATCAAGAGTTATACTGCCGACTATTTGAAGTCGCAAATGTTTTTCATGTACCAAATCAATTATTTCACATAATTGTTTTGTACTTCTGGCAAGTCTGGGAACTTCAAGAGTTATAATTGTGTCGCCCTCTGTTGCCGACCTTATGACAGACGGGTGCAATATGGGTGTAAAATCACTTAATAAATACCTGAATAAGTACAAAGCTGCCGATGAAGTATCAAAGGATATAACAAAACGACTTATAAATTTAGAAGAGAAGCTTGCAGTTGATATAAGATGTTTTCTTTGATGTAAAAAAAGACAATCAGGAGATTGTCTTTTTTTTGAACTCGTTTGGAGATACGCCCATTATTTTTTTGAAGTTACGATAGAAGGTTGTAAAGTCGTTATAGCCGCACAAACCGTAGACTGAGGTTATTTTATAGCCTTTTTTTATATATTCCGTAGCCTTTTTTATGCGGCAGATATTAAGGTAACTGTTAAAGGAATGTCCCGTAAGTTTACGAAAAAGCTCGCAGAATCTGTTTTTTGACATAGCAGAGCGTTTGGTAATTTCGTCAAGGGTGATACAGTCAGTAAAATTATTCTCGATATATTCTATGCAGTGCAAAACAAACTGCTTACTGTTTTCGAAATATTCAGGCAGTGTATTCTTTTCAAAATAGTTGCGAGCAAGAACAGTAACTAATAATACGGCATAGGAATGAATAATTTCACCAAAACCAAATCTCTTACAATTAAATTCATCAAGCATTCTTTCCATTATAGTTTCTATATAAAATATATCTTCTGAATCAATAGAAACTTTGGGAAGAATATTTTTTTTGGTCAGCAGATTGCGAAGAAAAGGCGACACAAGGTTACCACTCAGGTTTGTTTCAACCAAAAAATCACCCATAAAAGAAAACGAAAAAAACACGGTATCAGGCTCGGGGGAAATGTAATGCATAACTCCAGGAGGGATAATAAACATATCACTCTGGCTTAGCTTAGAGGACTTGTTTTCCATAATATGCATAA
This sequence comes from Clostridia bacterium, assembly GCA_045576555.1. Lineage (GTDB taxonomy): Bacteria > Bacillota > Clostridia > UBA1381 > UBA1381 > RGIG1988. Next base: position 1,692 of record JAZNGS010000176.1, read on the forward strand.
GTGAGCCTTCCTTAATATAGTAAATCTGAAAATATTCGTGGGTATGAGGTTTTCTTGCCTGATATGCTTTTTCCACTTTTTGAATGTGAAAGTTTTCTGCGGAGTTGTTGTAATATGAGAGCAGAAGATTTTTAATATTCATATTGCCTCACCTCGGGGTTATTTTAAATCAGTGAACAATTTATATGCTAGTTTATTTTGCGAAGTTTTGAACTTTCGTTCAAAGTGAAGTAGTTATCACTGTGAAGTTTTTGCTATCGCAAAAGTGAAGTTAAGTTTGCCGCTTCGCCGTAAGGCGAAACTTCACTTGCCCGCAGGGCAAACTTAGTTAATGATTTCATTTTTAATGAAATCATTATATCACATATATCTACAAAATGCAATACAATAAATACAAAATGCAATATTATTGAGTTGCAGTTGTGATAAAATGTATATAAAAGAGAGGAGTGTTATTATGAAAATAGTTGCCTTAAACGGACTTTTAGGATATGGATATAGTGAGGAAGCATTAAATTTGGCATTTTCAGAAAAGGTGGATTATCTCGGTGTTGACGCCGGCTCAACCGACCCGGGTCCATATTATCTTGGAAGTGGTAAGTCCTTTACTGACCGCAGTGCAGTAAAAAGAGACCTTAAACTTGCGTTGCCAAAAGCGCTTGAACACAAGGCGCCTTTTATAATAGGCACTGCCGGTGGTGCGGGAAGTAGTGAACACGTGGCATGGCTTAAAGAGATTTTGCTTGAAATCGCCGAGGAAGAAGGGTTAAGTTTTAAACTTGGAATTGTTTTAAGCGACGTATCAAAAGAATATGTACTCAATAAGTATGATAGCGGAAAACTTGTTGATATGAGTAGCGAAATGAGTGCAAAAAGAAATGATATAGAGCAAAGCACACGTATTGTAAGCCAGATAGGTATTGCGCCTATTATCAAGTTACTTGAAGAAAAAACAGATGTAATTTTGTGTGGCAGAGCGTGTGATACGGCAATTTATGCGGCACCCTGTGTATATGAGGGTTACAATGAAGGACTGGCATTCCATATGGCTAAAATTATGGAATGTGGAGCAATGTGCTCGGAACCTGTTGCGGCGGCAGATGTAATGCAGGCGTATATGTATGATGATTATTTTGAATTGCGCCCTGCAAATCCTGTTCGCAGATGTACTGTTGACAGAGTGGCGGCGCATACTCTTTACGAACAGTCAAATCCATATTTGATTTATGAACCTGATGGTGTTTGCGACCTTACAAATTCAGAGTTTTTACAAGTTGATGAGCGCACTGTAAGAGTAACAGGCTCAGTGTTTAAAGAGGCTCAGGAAAAGACATTAAAACTCGAGGGTGTAAAGTGTTCGGGTTACAGAACAATATGTCCTGCTACTATATATGATGCCAATACCATTAAAAATATTGATTTAATAATAAATACAGTAATGGGATTTGTTAAAGAGAATACAAAAAATACACTTCCAGAGGATAGTTACACAATTAACTTTAAAACAAGCGGTGGTGTTGAAAACTCGCTTGGTATAATAATGGATATAGTGGGAAACACTCAGGAAATTGCAGATACGGTCTGTGCGCTTGCCAGAAGTCGTATGTTGCATTGCGATTATAATGGTCGAAAATCAACGGCAGGAAACCTCGCATTTCCATTCTCGCCGTCAGATATTCATGTGGGTGCAGTTTACGAGTTTTCGGTATTCCACTTAGCAAAGGTTGACTCATTGTTGGAAACTGCTAAAATAAGTACGGAGGTGATTAATAAATGAAAAAGCTCATAGATTACACAAAAATACTAAGAAGCAAAAATGCAGGACCTCTTTTTATTACTTTTGACCTGATTTTCAGTACAGAGGAGGATATGCAGTATGTGGCTAAAAGACTCACAAAAGAACATATTTCAAAAGCGTACGATGTATGTGTTCAAAAAATTGATATTATCCCGTATAGTGTGGTTAATTCCATAAAGATAACATTCCCGCGGAAAAATATAAGCGGAAGTCTGGCAGATGATGACATATACGGTTGTCAGCAGCATATTCCGCTTTCAAATATTTTAATTTAGGAGGTGAAGTCTGATGATTAAAACAGAAATTTACGAAAAAGCAATTTTTGAGACAATAAAAAGAGGAGCAACAGAAATCTCGCCCGATGTAAAAAATGCTTTTACAGATGCTATCGAAAGAGAAGCAAATCCTGAAGCCAAAAAAGGACTAATGGCAACACTCGAAAGTATGGAGATGTCAAAGGTGCGTGAGAATCCATTGTGTGTTGATACCGGCTGGCCGATTTTTTATTTTAAGGTTGGTAATCAGTGTGAATTGGAGGGCGGCTTTGTTGAGCTTGAAAATGCGGCGCGCAGGGCAGTTGCAAAGGCAACAGAGCTTGGTTATTTAAGAGCAACTATGAAACATCCTTTAACCGGATTTGACCCGGGAAATAACATAGGTATGAATATTCCTGACTTTACATATCAGTTTGTTGACGGAGACTTTATTGAAATGTCATACGCGGCAAAAGGCGGCGGAAGTGAATGTTTTGGCGGTACAAGACACAGAATTGTTGCTTTTGCCGATGGTATAAAAGGAATTGAGAAGTTTGTTTTAGACAGCTTTGTTGCATCTGCTCGTGCGGGTGCGGTATGTCCGCCGTCAGTTTTGGGTATAGGTATTGGCGGAACTGCAAACGTTGCGGCAAACCTAGCAAAAGAAGCCGCTTGCTTAAGAACTGTCGGTTCAAAACATCCCGACCCGATGTTTGCTAAAATTGAAGAAGATTTGTACAAGGCAATAAACAGTCTGGGTATAGGCATATTAGGTGCAGGCGGTTCTACATCTGTACTTGCAGTAAATGTTGAGTATGCATATACACATATTGCGGGTATTGCCTGTGCAACAAGCACCAACTGTATGGTTGCGCGCCGTGCATCATCACGCATAAGTGCTGAGGGTGTTGTTACAAAAATGATGAGTCCAAATTGGTTTGGGGACAGATAGAAAGGTGTGAGATTATGAGCTATATAAAAGATAGAGAAAATGAACTTAAAAAAATGATTACTCCTCAGAATATTAAAAAGGATTTTGCACTGTTCTGGGAAGACGAAGTAAAAAAAATGCGTCAGGTACCGTTAAAAGTAGAAAAGAAAAGGTTAAAAACACCATACGACAAAATCTTTACCACATATGAGGTTTCGTTTAATACTCACGATGATACCGTCGTAAATGCATATTTTTCGCACCCTGCGGGCAGTGAAAACAAAAAAACGCCCTGTGTTTCGTACTATCACGGTGGCAACGGCTTTAAGGATATACACTTTGATATACTATCAACAGGTGTATGCTGCTTTGCAATAGATGTCCGTTCACAAGGCGGAACAACACCCGATAAAGCCGACTACAAAATGGGCGATGCATGGGGTGGCCATATGACGAGAGACGTTCTTTACAAAGAAAGCTTCTATATGAGAAATATTTATCTTGACGCAGTACGTGCTATTGATGTAATATGCACCTTTGATGAAGTTGATACACAAAAAATAGTAACGTATGGCGCAAGTCAGGGCGGAGCACTTTCGATGGTGGCATCAGCACTTAGCGGTAAGGTAATAAAAAGCTATGCGGCAGTTCCAAGTTATAGCTCGCTTAAACAAAGAGTAGAGCTTGGCAGTGGTATATTTGCTCCTTTAAATAAGTTTTTAGAAAAATATCCTGTGCACACAGACGCGGTTTTTGATACTCTCTCATACTTTGATATGAATAATATGGTATCGCTTTTAAAAGCGCCCGCATCATTTATGGTTGGTCTTAGTGACCCCATTTGCCTGCCTCATTTTGTTTATTCGGTATATACTCATACTGCCTCCGAAAAAGAGGTTATGTTGGTGCCTTTTGCACCTCATACAATCGCAGAGGAATATCGCAATTTTGTATTTAACGAGTTTGCTAATCTATAATAAAAACAAGAAAGGAGCAGATAAGTTATGGCAGAATACCATTTAACAGGTCCGTTAACAGACGAAGACGTAACAAAACTTAAAATAGGGGACACAGTTTATATAAGCGGCGAATGCTTTACATGCCGTTCAAGACTGCAAAAATATATTTTTGATGAGAAGAATGTTTTGCCGTTCGATACAAAAGACAGAAACATTTTAATCCACAATGGTCCTATTGTTATAAAAGAAAACGGGAAATGGAAGCTTATGTCTTTTATGCCCACATCAAGTATACGCTTTGAAAAATGGGGCGCAAAAAGCGTTTCGGAGTGGGGTTTAAAAATGATTGTAGGAAAAACTACCATGGGCGAGGAAACTGCAAAAATGATGAAGAAGAACAAATGTGTACACGTTTCACCACGTAGCGTAAGTCCTAATCTGTGGATAGACTCAATCGAGGTACAGGATGTATATTTATATGATGAGCTTGGAAGAATTGAAGCAGCATGGTTCTTTAAGCTCAACGATTTGGGACCATTTATTGTTGATATAGATTGCGAGGGCAACAATTATTTTGATAAGCTTGATGATAAAATCAAAGAAAGAAAAGAATCTGCGTTAAAAGAACTTGGAATTGATGAGTCTTTTAAATTTACAAAACTATATTAAGTAATAAAATGACAATCTTTATAAAAAAAGGTTGTCATTTTGATTTATATGTGATATAACGAGGCTATAGTGCTTTGGTTTAAATTTTATGGGCTAGATAGTCGTTCCATAAATTACATTTGATATTATGTAAACCATATGTTATTATGTATATAGAGTAATTACTCCGATTACAACAAAAGGAGGGCTAATAATGAGAAGGATTTTAATTGTGCTTGTTATTGCACTTCAAATAACATTAGTATTTCCAAGCTATGCGGCATCTACTATATCCCACAAGGTTGTATCGGGCGACAGTATGTGGAAAATTGCAGTAAAATATGAGGTAGGATTAAGCGAAATCAAAAATGCAAATCCGCATATTGTTAATCCTGACCTTATTTATCCTGGACAGATTTTAAATATTCCTAAAAATGATTCGACAGTTACAAGCTATGAAAATGAGGTTATCAGGCTTGTTAATGATATCAGGGCAAAAAACGGACTCAATCCCCTTAGTGCTGATTGGGAATTGAGTCGTGTGGCGAGATACAAGTCACAGGATATGAAAGATAACAACTATTTTTCACACACAAGTCCTGTTTATGGATCGCCTTTTGATATGATTAAGAATTTTGGAATATCATATAGAAGTGCAGGGGAGAATATAGCCAAAGGGCAGAAAACACCGCAAGCGGTTGTAAATGCGTGGATGAATTCTGCAGGACATCGTGCAAATATCTTAAACTCTTCATACACAAAAATTGGAGTGGGATATGTTTCTGAAGGAAATTATTGGACACAAATGTTTATAAGACAATAAAAGGTTTTTGTGAGGGATAGTCAAGAAAATTAAAACATGGCTATACCCTCTTTTTTTGTTAGGTTCTAATAAAAGAAAGAGAGCTATTGATTGTAAAAAACATATATGATATAATAAATGTTGTGAAGGTAGTACAAACAGACAAAGATTGATGTTCAATTTTAGTATAGTACAAAGAAAGGAGCATAGGAGGATGAATGATAAAATATATTTATGTATTGATTTAAAATCTTTTTATGCTTCTGTAGAATGTGTGGAAAGAAATCTTGACCCATTGAAGACAAATCTTGTTGTTGCTGATAGCGCAAGAACGGAAAAAACAATTTGTCTTGCTGTCACGCCAAGTCTTAAATCTTATGGTGTATCAGGTCGTGCAAGATTATTTGAAGTCGTGCAAAAAGTTAATGAGGTAAACAAGGAACGAAAAACAAAATCTAAAAAAGAGTTTACAGGAAAATCCTATGATGCTGATGAATTGGCGGCAGATAGTTCTTTGGAATTGAGTTATATTATTGCACCGCCTCGTATGGCACACTATATGGAATACAGCACTCGAATTTATGATGTGTATTTAAAATATATTTCCGAAGAGGATATTCTTGTTTATTCCATAGATGAGGTATTTATGGATATAACAAATTATCTTAACACATATAAAATGACAGCTTATGAGCTGGCAATGACAATCATAAGAGATGTTTTGAAAACAACGGGAATAACTGCAACTGCAGGGATTGGAACAAATATGTACTTGGCTAAAATTGCAATGGATATAACTGCAAAAAAGATGCCACCTGATAAAGATGGTGTGAGAATTGCCGAGCTTGATGAAATGGCATACAGAAAACAGTTATGGGAGCATAAACCCCTTACTGATTTCTGGAGAGTGGGTAGGGGATATAGTAAAAAATTAGAAGATAACTTTATGTTTTGTATGGGTGATGTTGCAAGAGCATCAACTACTCCGTACGGAAGAAAACTCTTGAAGAAATTATTTGGTATAAACTCAAAAATGCTTGTTGACCATGCTTGGGGATATGAGCCTTGCACAATTAAAGATGCAAAAACATACACTCCTGAAAATAAAAGCATAAGTTCAGGACAGGTATTGCACGAGCCATATACTTTTGAAAAAGCGAGGATTATAGTCTGGGAAATGTTGGAATTACTTTCTCTTGATTTGGTTGAAAAAAGACTTGTAACCAATCAGATTGTGCTAACGATTGGCTATGATATAGAAAATCTCACAAATCCTGAAATTAAAAACTACTATAAAGGTGAGATAAAAACAGATTTTTATGGTCGAAAAGTTCCTAAACCTGCGCATGGAACTGCAAATATCGGAAAACAAACCTCATCAACGAGATTAATTGTTGATGCTACACTGAAACTATATGATGAGATTGTTGATGAAAAACTATTAATCAGACGCATAACAATAGCTGCAAATAATCTTGTGCATGAGGGTGGTGTGAAAGATAAAATAAGCCATGAACAATTAGATTTATTCACTGATTATGATGAGTTATGTGAAAAAAGAGAAAAGGAAAAAGAGGAACTGAAAAAAGAGAGAAAAATTCAGGAAGCAATGCTTGATATAAAACACCGATATGGCAAGAATGCAATTATCAAGGGCACGAATCTTCGTGAGGGAGCCACATCAATCGAGAGAAATAAGCAAATCGGCGGCCACAAGGCATAGGAGGGAAAATGGGTAAATTTGATGATATTATTAATATGCAGTATCCAAATCTGGAAATAGAAAAAGATTTTCCTGATAAAATCCTTCGCGCGGCTCAATTTGAACCCTATGCGGCATTAACGGGTCATGATGAGGCTGTAAAAGAAACAGCAAGACTTACAGACACCAAACTTGTGCTTGATGAGAATGTGAAAGAAGAATTGGATAGAAAACTGAATTATTTGATTGATTATTGTGATTTTTTTCCTGAAGTGACAATAACATATTTTGTGCCTGATGAAAAGAAAAATGGCGGAAAATATATTAACAAAACAGGAATTATTAAAAAGATTGTTGAATATGACGAGGCGATTGTTTTAGATGATAATTCGGAAATCAAGATTAACGATATTTTAATGATTGAAAGTGATGTATTTAATAATGTGGACTATTAAAAAAGGGGTGTATTAATATGCAATTTGATAATGTAAAAAAGGTCTTGGAGGAAAAAGGGTATAAGGTGACTTGTTTTGATACAGCTGTGCAGGCAACAGAATATATTGACAAACAAATTGACAAAAAAACAGTTGGAATAGGCGGCTCTGTCACAGTAGGTGAGTTGGGTCTTTTTGATAAATTAGCGGTACATAATGATGTGTATTGGCATGCTCGTGTGCCTGAGAGTAAGACCTCAAAGGAAATAATTGCACTTGCAAATGCAAGCGAAATATATATTTCTTCGGTGAACGGACTTGCAGAAACAGGAGAGATAGTGAATATTGATGGAAGTTGCAATCGTGTTGCGTCAATGTCCTATGGACACGAAAAGGTGTTCTTTGTGGTAGGTAAAAACAAAATTGTTCCTACATATGATGATGCACTATATCGTGCAAGAAATGTTGCTGCACCAAGGAATGCAAAGAGACTTAATAAAAATACACCTTGTGCTAAAAATGCTGATAAATGCTATAACTGTAAAAGTCCTGACCGCATCTGTCGTATGCTGTCTGTCTGGTGGGATAAGCCGGGGGCGTGTGATTATGAAATTGTTCTTATTAATGAGGAATTGGGATATTAAAAATCAAATGTTATAAACCAACGAGTCTTCGTAGCATTGACCTGATTGCTATGCCGACTCCTGCGACGGTAGTCTCGTTAGAGACGAAATCTCCGTTTACCGGTGTTCCGCTGCCAAAATATTTCTGACACACATTCATAACGCCAAGTGTTGCAAATCGTCTTATGGACGGCTTCATACGCATTATTTCGTCCGAAACATCTTCGATATACGCAAAAAATCTGCTCTTTGGGCAAGCTGCACAGAGCGTGCCATTTGTTTCAATCATAGACTCGATAAAATGACTGCCTGCTCTTGGACAAAGAAAATGATGATTTTTATCCGGAATAATCCTTTTACCAAGCGCGCTCACATAGTCATTTGAGGTGGAAAGACCATAAATACGATTTCTTCGGTCCTCATATTTTTCGCCGAGCTGACTTTTGAGCATTGTCACAGCCTCGGGTGAAAATCCCTGACCGTTAAAACTAAAGCAGTAATCGGCTTTGCCTGAAAGCATTGCCACAAACTGTGCTTTGTTTCCGCCTTTGGAATGTCCTGAAATGGTGATTTGGGTGTCGTCAGTCCAATTGTTCTCTTTACAGATTCTTCGAAACCAGTTAAGAGCTCCAACCTGCTGGTTGGAGGCGTAATCGTTATCAACGGTGGTGCTTTTAGTGCTACCGTCTTTTTCATATGTGATATATGTGTTTTTATCAACCATGCCGGAGAGCCCCTCTCCGTTATCTATCCATTCTCCTGCACCTGTACCCTTGAAAACAACCGAAACACTCCCCCCAGGTCGTGTAAATACACAGGCGTTTAGTCCGTCATCTGACAGGGTAATATTACTTATTACCGAATTTGCAAGAGTTGGGTTTCTGTCAACTGCATTTTTAAGAATTTTTAGTCGGGACAGCTCGCGGCTTTTAGGTGTTGTGCTCTGCTCTTTAATCGCGACATCGAGCCTATCAAGTGCAAGCCAAAGCGGTTCATTTTCATGCGGTGCGATTTTATGCACCATATAAAGATACAGATTATATATCGCTTCGTTGTTCGCCATTTCCCAAAATTCGGACATAATACCTCACTCCTTTATACTTATATATATGATATTTTGCAGAATGGGGTTACAACTCCAATTGACTAAAAAGGGGATGTATGATATAATTGCTGCATATAGGATTTTATTTTATATGAAGGTGCCGCAAAATGCCCTTGCAAGCAAGCATTTTTACTGCTGGTAAAATGATTATGTGTCATCTAAATTGTGAGTGTTTTTACAAAGATTGTCGAATGATGTCGAAAGGATGTGGTTTGATGAAAAAGAAAATCATAATATTGTTAGCTGTTGTGATAGTGGTTGTTTTAGCCTTATTTACTTATTTTTATAAATATGCTGGTAGTTTGGTTTCACAGGATGTAAAAAATGTTGAATGTATAATAATAGCAATGTATCCCTATGACACAAATAAAACTATTGTAGAAGATAAGAATGAAATTAACAAAATATTTAACATATTGTTGCAGACAACTGATATTACTAATGACAGACATCCGTCACATTTGGAGTCTATGCAACACGATCCCAAGTTTATAATAGATATTAAATACAATGATGGGAAGACAGATAATCTTTTTGCATCACCACGCACAAATTATATTGGCAGATTTTTAAATAGTAAAGGAAGTTCGGGAGATAGTGGTTACAGGACTGGCAAAAACAAAATGATATGGGATTATGTTTTAAAATAATTTTTAGTTCTAACTTGATATGAACTATATGGATATGTCGAAATTTGTCAAAATGAGGTGATGTGATTGAATAAGAAATTTAATGTAATTAGCGAAAACAATCTTGAGTATATTGATTTTCATGATTGCGAGTGTTCAAGATTGTATTATGAAAATGATACCCTCGTATTGGAAATGGATTGTATGGAAGTTTTATCAGAACATCCTATGAATCCGCACGACAAAGCAAGTCGGAGGCCAAGCGGG
>JAZNGS010000177.1:0-4244 GCA_045576555.1 Clostridia bacterium
AATGCCATCTGGAAAAGTCTTGAAAGACCATTATATAAAGACGCAGTGTAAGGAATAAGGAAAATAAAGATTATAATTGAAGAAATAATCTTTAATGCATTAGAGTTATAACGCGCTCCGAAAAATTCAGGCATTGTTGAACTCTTTAAATGTTGAGTCATAAGTCTTGTTCTTCTGCCAAGCACTACCCATGCCAAAAGCGAACCTAAAATCGCATTTCCTATACCAATCCAGGTCGATGCAATACCGAATTTCCAGCCGAATTGTCCTGCATAGCCCACAAAAATAACGGCTGAAAAATAAGAGGTGCCATATGCAAAGGCTGTTAACCATGGACCAACCGAACGGCCGCCCAAAACAAAACCTTTGACATCTGTGGCTTGCTTCTTGCAATAGAAGCCCACTCCAATCATCGCCGCAAAAAATACTACCAATAATAAAATTTTAATACCCATTTCTACCATCCTTCCATATTTCTTTTTTGGGTTTTTAATTTTCTGCTTTCGCAGATTCTGGTCAATTTGTTTTTTCAAATTGCTACCATACTTCAAATACTACAAGTGGGATTATATCACAATATTTTACAAAAATCAATAGTTTTTTTAAATTATCTTTTTCTATACTGTGCAGGGGTAATGTTTTTTAATTCTTTAAAGGTTTTTATAAAATAGCTCAAATCATTAAACCCGCATGAATAGGCGATATCTGTGACAGGGTCATCGGTATTTAATAATTTTCTTGATGCTTTTTCAATTCTGTAAATTTTAAGATACTCAACAGGTGTTCTTCCTGTCATTCCCTTGAAAAATGCGCAAAAATACTTTGGCGACATTCCTGCCACCTTCGCCATTTCTTCAAGATAAATGTGTTTATCATAATTTTTTCTCACATATGTAAGGATTTTTTTAAGTTTTGGAACATTCTTATCGGCAACAAATGATGAGGCAACTGCATTTTCATACATCTTATTTTCGCAAATCAGGCCAAAAAGTCGATAGAATGAGCCTATTACATAAAATTTATACCCTGCATTTTTATTTTTAATTGCCTCAAAGATACTATCAAATGTTCTATGAATTTCGGAATTTTCATAAGGATAATATTCCTTTAAGACATATTCATGATTTAAGACACTGTCCACAAAAAATCTGCAATCATCATCATTTAGGTACAGAAAATCCATATGAAAGACTATACATTCATAAATGCAATCATCAGGCATAGCACTGTGCACACATTCAGAATTGACAAAGAGTATGTCTCCCTTTTTTGCAACATAATCCTTATTATTGAATTTACATTTTAAGCTACCCTCCAATACTCTTATAATTTCAACCTCGGAATGCCAATGTGCAGTCATTTCATATCTTGTGTTATTTTTCTCTATATGGTAAAATTCAACAGGGAAATCTGCAGTCCCTCTCTGTGTTAATTCATTATATATCATAACATACTCCTTCACCTGAATATTATTATACTTTTTTCTATTATAACACAAGTATTATGTATAATGCAAGTATATAATTATATTAAAGAATAATTTTAAGGAGGAAAAAATTATGGCTGAAAACAGACTTATAGGAGATTATCCTGTAATTGGTATCCGTCCTACTATTGACGGAAGAAGAGGACCACTAAAGGTTAGAGAATCTTTGGAAAATCAAACAATGAATATGGCAAAGGCTGCTGCTGATTTGATTTCTTCAAAATTGAAATATTCAAACGGCGAGCCTGTTAAGGTTGTTATTGCAGACACAACTATCGGAAGAGTTGCAGAAGCTGCTGCTTGTGCTGCTAAATTCAAAAAAGAGGGCGTTGACATCACATTGACAGTTACACCTTGCTGGTGCTATGGTTCTGAAACAATGGATATGGATCCGATGACAATTAAAGGTGTTTGGGGATTTAACGGAACTGAAAGACCTGGTGCAGTTTATCTTGCTGCAGTTTTAGCAAGCCACGCACAAAAAGGTTTGCCTGCATTCGGTATCTATGGACACGATGTTCAGGATATGACAGATACATCTATCCCTGCCGATGTTGAAGAAAAGATTTTGAGATTTGCTCGTGCCGCTGTTGCTGCTGCAACAATGAGAGGCAAGTCATACTTGCAGATTGGTTCAATCTGTATGGGTATCGGCGGTTCAATCATTGATGTTGACTTTATCGAAGAATATCTCGGAATGAGAGTAGAATCTGTTGACGAAGTTGAAGTAATCAGAAGAATGTCAGAAGGCATCTATGATGAGGCAGAATTCAAAAAAGCTCTTGCTTGGGCAAAAGAAAAGTGCAATATCGGCTTTGACAAAAACCCAGAAGATATGCAAAGAACTGACAAAGAAAAAGAAGAACAGTTTGAATTTGTCGTTAAGATGGCTTGTATCATAAAAGACCTTATGAATGGTAATCCAAATCTTCCTGCAGGATGCGAAGAAGAAATGGTTGGACACAACGCAATTGCGGCTGGTTTCCAGGGACAAAGACAATGGACAGACTTCTATCCTAACTGCGACTTCCCTGAAGCAATGCTTAACACTTCATTTGACTGGAATGGTGCAAGAGAGCCTTATATCCTTGCAACAGAAAACGATGTTCTAAATGGTATCGGAATGTTGTTCGGAAAACTTTTGACAAACAGAGCACAAATGTTTGCTGATGTTAGAACTTACTGGAGTGGCGATGCAGTTAAAAAGGCTGCAGGCTATGAAATCACAGGAAAAGCTAAAGAAGCTGACGGTTTCATTCACCTTATCAATTCAGGTGCTTGCTGTCTTGATGCTTGTGGCGAAGTTAAGGATGAAAACGGAAACCCTGTTATGAAACAGTGGTGGGATATGACTGATGCAGATTGCGACACAGTTATGAAAGCTACATCATGGAATATGGCTGACCTTGGATATTTCAGAGGCGGCGGTTATTCTTCAAGATTCTTGACAAGAGCAGAAATGCCCGCAACAATGATCAGACTTAACCTTGTTAAAGGCTTAGGCCCTGTTTTACAAATTGCAGAGGGTTGGACAGTTTCACTTCCTGACGAAGTTTCAGATGTACTTTGGAAGAGAACAGACTACACATGGCCATGTACTTGGTTTGCTCCAAGATGCACAGGTGAGGGTGCATTCAAGACTGCTTATGATGTTATGAATAACTGGGGCGCTAACCACGGTGCTATTTCTTACGGACACATCGGTGCAGACCTTATCACACTTTGCTCAATCTTGAGAATTCCTGTATGTATGCACAATGTTCCTGAAGATAAAATCTTTAGACCTGCATCATTCAATGCATTCGGAATGGATAAAGAAGGTCAGGACTACAGAGCTTGTCAGGCTTATGGACCAATGTACAAGAACATTAAATAATTACATAAAATCATGAAATCCGCTTATAAAAGCGGATTTCATTTTTTCGCAAAAAAGAAAAAAACTGATTTTAAATCAGTTTTTTCTTTAAATGATTTCAACAACTACCTTTTTGTCTTCACGACTTGCAGCTGCTTTGACAACGGTACGGATAGCTTTTGCAATTCTGCCTTGCTTTCCGATTACCTTTCCCATATCGTCTTTGTTGACTCTCAATTCCAATACAATTGAATCATCCTTATTAACTTCTGTAACAGTTACATCTTCAGGATAGTCAACCAAAGCCTTTGCGATATCTTCCAATACTTTGTTCACTTTTAACACTCCTTATAGAATACCTTGTTTCTTCAAAAGTGCCTTAACTGTATCAGTAGGTTGAGCACCGTTTCCAATCCATTTTTTAGCCGCTTCTGCATCAATGTTAACTGTTGCAGGGTCTGTCAATGGGTTGTATGTTCCGATTTCTTCAATAAATCTACCATCTCTTGGGTATCTTGAATCTGCTACAACAACTCTGTAAAAAGGAGCCTTTTTAGCACCCATTCTTCTTAATCTGATTTTAACTGACATTAAAATTCACCTCCATAAAATTTCTTTTGTTTTTATATAGAAAAGATTATAAAATAATCTGTATCTATCAATTTGTTTCTAATTCACCTTCCGGGATATCTCCTGTCGGAATTTCGCCTGTTGGGATATCTCCTGTAGGAATGTCGCTTGTAATAATTTCAACAGGAATAACTCTGGATAACGGTTTCATTGTTTCCATATCCCACATATACACTGAAATCTGCGCATTTGGATATTGTAAATCAGATTTCATTATCTGTTGACCTGTTAAAGTATTCTTGGAATAAGCTCTTTTTTCATATCGAGTAACAC
>JAZNGS010000178.1:0-4270 GCA_045576555.1 Clostridia bacterium
ATAGGAGTCACTCCGCCTCGTATATATCCTGTGAGTCCAAGCAATTCCTTAACATGAATTAACTCAACCTTTTTGTCACCTGAAGCAACGGCAAGTTTCTTTAGGTCAACCTCGCAGTTAACAGGAATACACGCAACCAACACTCCTGTCTTATCACCTCTTGCAACCAAAGTCTTAAATGACCTTTCAGGCTCTATTCCTGTTTTTTCTGCTATTTGCATACCAAAATCATGACCAATTTCTCCGTCACATTCATATTCTATCGCCTCAAACTCTGCTCTTACTGCCTGCAAATGCCTCATCGCATTTGTCACAATCGGTTTCTTTTTTGCCATATTCTGACTCCTAACTACTTTAGTTCAACAATCGTAACACCATTTTCACCCTCGCCAAAAGTACCCAAACGATATGATTTAACATACTTATGCTTTTTTAGCATCTGGTGTATACCATTTTTTAGGACTCCTGTTCCCTTTCCATGAATAACTGTAACATTTGTGATTGACGCTAAATAGCAATCATCCAAAAATTTCTCTGTATTCATCAGGGCCTCGTCAAGTGTCTGACCTCTCAAATCAACTGAAGTCGAAACATCCTTTGACTTTGATTCTAATCTAACAGATGATTTGACATACTTATTCGCAAGCTCTTTTGAGGTCTTGTCCTCAATTAATTTAAGATTTGAAATATGCACCTCAAGTTTTAAGATACCTGCCTGAACTATCACCATTCCATTTTTATCAGGAAGTTTTGCAACGCTTGCCTCCTGGTCGCTCATAGTGACAATTTTAACAGCATCGCCTATTTTTAAATTCTTTGGCGGCTCATAGTAAACCTTTCTTGGTTTTTGCGAGCGTTCCATTGCTTTATCAATGCTATCTTCTTTTTCCTTTAATTTTTCGCGTGATTTTTTAATTTTCTCTGTTGCACTCTTACTCTCAACACGCATCTTTTCAAGGTCTTTTATAATGCTGTTTGCCTCATCTCTTGCGTCCGACACAATCAGCTTTGCTTCACGCCTTGCCTCTTCCAAAATCTTTGATTTATTATCTTTAAGTTTTATTCGCTCATCTTCAAGCTGTTTTCTTAAATCCTTAATTTCCCTTTTCATTCGTTTTGCATATTCCATTTCGGAATGTGCTTTAGCGCGCGATTGTTCAAGGTCGGTTATTACATCTTCAAATTTGATATTTTCTTCCGACAAAAGTTGATTTGCTCTGTCAATTATAACATCTTCAAGTCCAAGTTTTTTTGAAATCGAAAATGCATTCGATTTCCCTGGAACTCCAATCATGAGTCTATAGGTGGGTTTGAGAGTTTCAACATCAAATTCACACGATGCATTCTCAACATTATCGGTTGAAAGTGCATATAACTTTAACTCGCTGTAATGTGTAGTGGCGGCAGTTTTAACCTTGAATGCCTTTAAATATTCAAGGATTGAAATAGCAAGTGCGGCACCCTCTGTTGGGTCTGTTCCTGCGCCTAATTCATCAAATAGCGCCAATGAATTATCATCAACTTTTTTCAAAATGTCAACAATATTAACCATATGTGATGAAAATGTTGACAAACTCTGTTCAATGCTTTGTTCATCACCAATATCCGCAAAAACATTTGAAAATATTGCAGCTTTACTGTTATCAGCCACAGGCAGATGCAGTCCTGCAGCTGCCATAACAGAAAACAATCCCAAAGTTTTAAGAGTAACTGTTTTACCACCTGTATTTGGTCCTGTTATAACCAAAGTATCAAAATCTTTGCCAAGGTATATGTCATTTGCAATAACCCTGTCTTTACTGATTAGAGGATGTCTTGCCTTAATAAATTCAATTTCTCCATTAGTATTTAAAATTGGTTCTCTTCCGTCATAATCAATGGACAGTTTACCTTTACAGAATATAAAATCTAATTCAGAAATAACATTATGATTTTTTTGAATTTGAGTGTCATAATCCGAAACCAACATTGTGAGCTCCGATAAAATCTTTTCAATTTCCTGTTCTTCCTGATTTTCCAAAGCTCTTATTTCATTATTTGCTGAAACCACACTCATAGGCTCAATAAAAAGAGTTGAACCGCTCGCAGAGGTATCGTGCACAATTCCATTTACTTCTTGTTTATATTCCGATTTTACAGGTATAACATATCTGTCGGAACGCATCGTTACAATATTATCCTGCAAAAATTTTCTGTAATGCTCCGAATGAAGCATAGAATTTAATGTATCTTTAATCTTTTCATTAAGATTTCTTTTCTTTCTTCTTAAAGCTGATAGCTCAGGGGATGCATCATCTGCTATCTCTGTTTCCGATATAACAATTGAATTAATTTTATCTTCTAAAGACTTAACTGATGTTAACTGTTGTGATAATCCGCTGATTATTTCCAAATCCGAACCTGTATCATTCAAATATGTTTTCATTCTTCTTGTAACATATAAAACTCTGGATATATCCATCAATTCCTTCTGATTGAGCACTGCACCGATTTGAGTTCTCTTAATTGATGCGCTAACATCTTTAATTGATAAATTAACAGGTGGGTTTCCCTGTCTTAACATAGCCATAACAGCCTCGGAGGTTTCCCTTTGAGCGAATTTTGCTTCATCAAAAGAAAGCATATCCATTTTCATTATCCTTTTGGCAACCTGTTCCGACTCTGTATATGCACATAATCTATTCAAAATTTTGTCAAATTCAATTGTCCTGAAAACTCTTTTCATTAATTCCACCCTTTTTTACCTATGTAAATCAATGATTAAATATAAGACAATAGCCATATTGAATTTTGTATGGCTATTGTCAATTTATTACTTTTTAATTACTTTGAAAGCTCATCAAGAATTTGCGTTCCCTCTTTTACAAACAATTCGCCAACACCTGCGCGGAAAATTGAACTTCTTGCTTCATATCCTCCTGCCTCAAAGACTTCTCCGGATGGGAAATATCCCTGATCTCCGTTAGCCAAAATAAATGGGAAAACTAAATCCCAACCCTTTGCTTTTTTTAATTCCGTGCCTATAAATGTAAAGGCTTCTCCTGGAATTGTTATTATTGCCACATTTCCGATAGCTATACCGGTCATTCTCATATCAAACTCATCAGGAGCATTTTCCAAGTCAACCATTCTCAAAGCCTCTGCAACCACAGTAGTAAGCTCCATTGCTTCAAATGGAATTTCATCATCTTTTCCTTCATTGTGAAGTTTTACATACTTGTGCGCCAACGGAAGTTCTTCAGGTTTGGCTTTGTTTGCAGGAACTTTTATGGTTTTTTCTATGTATTTTATGTCATCAACATCAATATAGTTCACCTTATCATAAACCTGTAACACTCCGCCAACAAGAACATTCGCTATATGCATTGCATGGCCATAACCTCTCAAAACATCATCAAAATCATTCTCTAAATCATTTAAATCTCCGTCTTTTGCATTGACATTAACATGGTTTACATCTCCCAAAGCACCATTAAAGAAAATGCCCCTTACATTAGGTAACACTTCTTCAATTCTTCTTCTAGCAATACCAGGCCAGTCTGCCGATATTTTTGAACCACCAACAGTATCAGCGTGATTGCCAAAATTCATTAAAACAATACTGTCAGCACCGCATCTGTCAAAGCGCAAGATGTTTAATCTTTCATCAACCTCACCAATAGGTTCTTCTATATCAGAGTTGCCTATACCAGGATTTGTGCGAACACTGCCATCCTTCATTTTGAAAAGACGAATAAATGCAACATTTGGAGCTACGCCAACTTTCCACCCCATCTTTGCAGGTTTCATATCTTCTATTGCAAAGACAGCACAATCCACCATTTTCTTTCCCACAAACTCCGTATATTCTTTGATTTTTTCATCGTCTGTGTTCATTTTTATTTCAGGAGCTGTATGAGAGTGAGTTGCACAAATTACTATAGCCTCTTTATCAATACCTGTTTTTTTAGAAATCAAATCTTTATAATATGCCACAACATCCACTCGAAGTCCGCAATGGTCAATAGCTAATAACAAAACAATCTTTTCACCTACAGAAACTGCCAATCCATTAACTTCAATCGGATCTAATACTCCGTCTGCGTAACGAGGTTTAAAATATCCGTAAATTTCAATACCCATACAAGGTGTTACATCAACTCTTGCAAACCCTACCTTCAAATTATTCGCCATTTTTGTCTCTCCTTTATTTCATTAGTCAAGTCTACAACTTCATTATACCATAAATAATAGCTAAATACAATAAATTTTTGCTATTTTTAATATAAAG
>JAZNGS010000179.1:0-2519 GCA_045576555.1 Clostridia bacterium
TTTTATTGTTTGATTATAAATGGAAATTTAAAATTTGACGGATATTACAAAATAATAAATGGTGAAAAAATAAAGCTTACCGATGCAGAAGGAAATAGCTTAAATCCTTTCACATTTACAGAAGATATAATAGTATATCCAGCTTTTTTGGACTATGCATTGATAGAGGGCCCATCGTCTGTGACGGTGGGAGACAGAAATGTCAAATATACTGTAAGCCTTTGTACTGAAAACGAGGATATTTATTATTCAACAATTTATGTTAAATATCCGAAAGAACTAACATTAGTTGGAGAAGCTTTGGCGAAAAAATTTGATGAAGCATCATTAGACAGAATAACAACAGAAGGGGATTTCAATATTGCAGAAATTATATGCATCTACTCGTATGACGGTGATGCAATTCCTGCTGAAACGATTGTTGAGGCATTTGATTTATATTTTGATGTTTCGGAAAATGCAGAACTGAAAGATATAACAATAGAGATAACTCCCGATAGTAAATTAATGAATGAAAGTGACTATCTGTTTGATGATTTCATAAATCAATCTGTGACGATAGCACCAAAACTCGCAGAAAAAATTACAATAGTTGGACCATCAACTATCTATAAACCAAGTCAATATACTGCAACAGTTTATCCTGATTATACCGAAAACAAAATGGTTAAATGGTCGGTGAGTGACGAAACAATTGCAACAATTTCAGAAGACGGAATATTAACACCGATAACAACAGGAGATGTAACCATAATAGCAACAGCTCTGGATGGCAGCGGAGTTTATGATGAGATGGATGTTGAAGTTGTTAAATATGCGTCTATTGATTCTATCACAACTGATGGAAGTTGGACAGAAAAATTTGAAGATGGAAAGACAGAATATGTGATTTATGTTGGAGAAGAGAGAACATCATTTAGTATATCTGCAAAATATACAAAGGGAACATTAAAAGTAAATGACTCTACACTTTTGTCTGGAAGAACTAAAACTATCAATTTGACAGGCGAAGAAACACTAATCACTATAAAAAGAACGAGTGTCACAGGTAATACGGATATTACATACACATTAACAGTAATAAAAACAGCTGAATCATTTATTACTGACATTGAAAAAACGGACAAGGGATACAGTTTTGACATAACTTTAAATGAAGATGAAATTGACGACTTTGAAACTGCAACTGTTATGGTAGCACTTTATGATGATAGTGATAATCGAATGTTATTAGATTTAGTAAGAGTGCCTGTGATAAAGGGAACTCCAACCCTGACAGCAACAGTTGAAACAAATAAAACTTCCCAATATGCAAAAATTATGCTCTGGGGTGGTACTAATCCGTTTAACCCATTATGTATTGCAAAAGAAATGCCAATTCAATAAAAAAATATGCACCCATCAGGGTGCATATTTTTTCATATTTTAATCATCACAATTTGCAATACACTTTATCAAACAACCTGTTGATGTTAGGGTTAATGAGAAAAATGCAAGCAAAGCTCCTGTTATCACAGCACCCAAGATACTTGTTGCAACAAATTCAATGGCTAATAGTATCACAGCTGCCAATATAGTTAACAAAATTGCAGTAATCAATACTGATAAAATCGGACATATACAAGTTCGTGTACACGAACCATTTGCAAAGGTTACAGCAAGAAGAATTATTGCAAGATAAACCACAGCTATACCAAAAACCACCCATAAAAATGGTGCAGTAACTGTTATTGTGGCAGATATTGTTAAAAAAGCTGTTATTATTCCGATAATTATACTTGCCACAACAGCTAAAAATGTGCAATTAATTCTGCAGTTACAGTTATACATATGATTTTCACCTCCTAATATAATATATGTTAGTTACTTCTATGTCGTTAATTGAAAATATTTTTATTAAAATATTTGCTTTTACATTGAATTAATATTGAAATTATGGTATAATAAAAAAAACAATTTTGGAGGATGATTAATTATGTTAAAAGGAATTCCGGCTATTATTTCACCTGAACTTTTAAAGGTGTTGTGCGAAATGGGGCATAGTGACACTATTGTTATTGCGGATGGTAATTTCCCGAGTGAAACTATTGGAAAGGATTCAATCGTTATTAGAGCTGACGGACACGGAGTGCCTGAAATTCTTGAGGCAATTTTAAAGGTATTTCCACTTGACACATATGTTGAAAAACCTGTTTCACTAATGCAGGTTATGCCTGGTGATGATGTAGAGACACCAATATGGGATGTTTACAAAAAACTTGTTTCTGATGTTGATGAAAGAGGAGACAAGGTTTTTGCGGAAGTAGAAAGATTTGAATTTTATGAACGCGCAAAGAAAGCATATGCTGTAATTGCTACAGGAGAAACTGCAATTTATGCAAATATTATGCTTCAAAAAGGTGTAGTTATAGAATAAAAAGGAGCTAATAAATGGGAAAATACACATATACTCCAAAGGGAGTCTGTGCAAGACAAATCAGCTTTGAGACAGAGAACGGAATTTTAAAAAATGTTTCGTT
>JAZNGS010000180.1:0-2519 GCA_045576555.1 Clostridia bacterium
CAAGAATCCTAAGCACGATGTTGCGGATACTCTTCTCGCGCCCGATTTCGCGGGCGGCGGTTCGATTGTTTATAACCGTGAAGCGATGGAAGAAATTTACCGTACGGGCAGGGGAGGATTCAAGGTAAGAGCTAGATACAGCTACGATAAATCCAACAATTGTATTGAAATAACCGAAATTCCATATTCAACAACAAGTGAAGCAATTATTGGAAAAATCACTGAACTAATTAAAGCTAATAAGCTAAAAGAAATTTCGGATGCGCGTGATGAAACAGGTCTTAATGGGTTCAAGATTACTATTGACTTAAAAAGAGGAACTGACCCCGATGCCCTGATGTTAAAGCTATTCAGATTAACTCCGCTTGAAGATAGCTACAGCTGTAACTTTAATGTATTGATTAAAAACTCACCGAAAGTTTTGGGTGTTAGAGAAATTTTATCCGAATGGGTAAATTTCAGAATGGATTGCGTCAAAAACGGACTCAAATTTGATATTGATAAGAAGAGTGAAAAACTGCATCTTTTAACAGGTCTTAAAAAGATACTTTTAGATATTGATAAAGCTATTTCAATAATCCGCCATACCGAAAGAGAAGAAGATGTTATTCCTAACATTATGCAAAGCTTTGAAATTGACAAAGTTCAGGCAGAATATGTGGCAGAAATAAAACTTCGAAATCTCAATAAGGAATATATTTTAAACAGAACAGCAGAAATTGAAAAGCTGATTGAGGAAATTGATAATTTAACAGGTATTCTTGAAAGCGACAACAAGGTTAAAAAGCTGATTGAAAAGCAACTTATTGCAATCAAGAATAAATATGGAAAAGACAGATTAACAACACTTATCAGTGATGAAGAAATAGAGGTATATGACGAGAATAAATATATTGAAGACTATCCTTTGACAATTTTCACAACTCGTGAGGGATACATCAAAAAGGTAAGTGCAAACTCATTGAAATTCACAACAAATGACCATAAGCTGAAAGAAGACGATGAGATTATACAACAAATTGAAACAACAAATATCAGTGAATTGTTGTTCTTTACAGATAAGAGTGTTGTCTACAAAATGAAAACGCACGAACTAAACGATACAAAAGTATCTGTAATCGGTGATTACATTCCAAGTATTTTGGGACTTGATGCGGGTGAGAAGATTTTATATACAGTAGTCACAAAAGATTATTCAGGAAATATGCTGTTTTCATTTGAAAATGGTAAAATTGCAAAAGTTCCGCTTTCATCATACGAGACAAAATCCAACAGAAAAAAACTTATTGGTGCATATTCGGATAAAGTTAAGGTATGTGACATCAAGTGGCTTGAGAGAGATAGAAATATTGTCACGATTGCTGATAACAACAAAGCAGTGTGTGTGGATACTGAAAAAATACCATTAAAGTCAACAAAATCAACACAGGGTGTTCAGGTTATGAAGCTGACTAAAAAGGGTGCAAAAATGATAAAAGTTATTTTTGCAGAGGACAGCAACATAGAAAATTTGAAAAAATACACAACAAAAAATATTCCTGCAGCGGGAAGTTTTTTAACAAAAGATGAAATCAGTTCAAAACAAATGTCATTGTTTGAGTAATAGGAGGTTGTATATGGAAAACAAGGTTAATATTTTGGGAGTAAATATAGACAAAGTAAATATCGACGAGGCAGTTGACAGAATTTTTGAAATGATAGATGAAAGAAAGTGTCACAGTGTATTTACTCCTAATTCTGAAATCATCCTGGAGGCATATAAGGACTCTCGATTTGCAGATGTATTAAACAGTGCTGATTTGTTAACAGCTGACGGAATTGGAGTTGTTTATGCTTCAAGAATTTTGGGAGATCCAATTAAGGAAAGAGCTGCCGGCTATGATATTGCCTGCGGAGTTATAGACAGGATTTCAGAGTCAGGACACAGATTATATTTGTTTGGCGGAAAGCCTGGTGTTGCAGAAAGGGCAAAGAAAAATCTTGAGGAAAAACACCCTTTCATACAAATTGTTGGAACGAGAAATGGTTATTTTGAGCCTGAAGAAAGTCCAAGAATTGTCAATGAAATAAATAGTGTCGGAGCTGATATTGTGTTTGTTTGTCTTGGTGCTCCTAAACAAGAAAAATGGATAAAAGAAAATCAGGACAGATTAAAAGCAAGAGTGTTGATGGGTGTCGGCGGAAGTCTTGATGTCTTTGCAGGCGATGTTGAAAGAGCTCCTGAAGTTTGGTGCAAATTAGGTCTTGAATGGCTATATAGACTAATAAAAGAGCCTTGGAGATTTAAGAGAATGTTAGCATTGCCAAAATTTGGACTGACAGTTTTATTCAAAGGTGAGAGAGCAGGGGGAAATGACGAATAATGGGAAAATTAATTGCTATTGACGGAGTTGACGCAAGCGGTAAAGAAACGCAAACAGGACTTCTTTGCGACAGACTTGAAAAAGAAGGATATAAAGTACGCAGAGTTTCATTTCCTGCATATGACAGAGATTCTTCCGTACTCGTAAAAGAATATC
>JAZNGS010000181.1:0-1896 GCA_045576555.1 Clostridia bacterium
AGTAAATTTCTTTTCTTTCAATCTCCTCACAAACTCTTTTATTGCTTCGGCTCTTGCAGTCTGTGCCTTGTGTTTATAATGGCTTATTAACTCAAGGTTTTTATAGTCCGTGTGCATATACAAATTCAATTCTTTTACAATTTCTTCAAGGTCTTTGTATTCGTGCCTATAACCATTTAACATATCAGTACAGAATATAACCTTGCCATTTTCAATTTTATAGCCGCCTGCACCTGTTGGCTTTTGTAACTTGTGCAATCTATCAATCTCTGCCTTTTGGCTATTAATGAGGTCAAGAGTATGACCTATAAGCAATTCCCCACATTCAATATCTTCATCAAAACAAGGGCAAGTATTACAGTTTTTTTCTTTGCAACACTCCAAAGCCTTTATAATCTCGTTATCTGACATTCTCACTTTCCTCCATATCCAATTCTTTTAACAACATCTTCAATGCTTGTTCAGGTGTATATACACCACATTTCCAAGCCTTAACAATGCTTTTAATATCTTTAATCTTCATATCTCTCATCAATAATCATTTCAAATGTCTTTGTATCCATAATAAATCACTCCTATTTTTTCTTCTTAACTTCCTCAGTCATATCATACCAACTGCCATCATCGTGTTTTAGATTGGTCCTGTTCTCAATCTCTTCTTCAAGCCTTTGTATAGAGATTTTTTTAGTATTAACTGCATTTAACACTTTCATATATCGTTCTAAAAATCGTGTCAGTCTGATATTTCCCCATCCAAACTCAACACAGAGAATATATACAGGCACAACTCCCAAGACATTTAATATTAATTGACCTGCTTTATACTGAAGTTTTTCATCGTGCCTGATTCTTGCTCTATCTTTTTTTAATTTTTCCTGATACTTATTCATTGTCTATGCCTTCCTTTTACCTCTCTCCATAATATTTTCTTATCGGTTTACAAATTGATTTCTTTTTAGCATCTTCATTCTTGCCACACTCACAAACAACATTGACATATCTGACCTTGCCAAGAATATCAATTCGCATCATACTTGGAGTTTTACACTTTTTGCATAACTCAAATACCTGTGCGCTGCTCATTATTTTCCCCTCGTCAATCTTTCAAGTTCTGAATGATTAAAATTATCAGCTTTCATATTTTCAGGCTGTGACTGTTTTTCTTTTTTCAGCCTGTCCGTCACCCAAGACAATATAGCACGATAATCAGAATCATATACTTTTCCGTTTGCTCCTTTATGATTATCCAATATCTCAATCATTCTTTTTGTATCTGTTTCGCCAAACTTTTCAATGAGTGCATTATATTCTGCATTGGTCATTGTTACAAATTCCGCAAAAGAGATTTTTTGTGTTTGTGTGTGAGTGGCGGGGTTGTCCCCCACACACTTCTTAACATTCTTTACATTCTTTACATTCTTACGATGTGGTTGTTTGTTGGTTATTTGTTGGTTGTTTGTTGGTTGCTCGTTGGTTGGAGTGTTGGTTATTTTGTTGGTTGGAATTTCATCAATCAACTGATATTCTTCCCAATTTACAACAGTTACAATGGTATATTTGTTGGTTGTTTCGGTGGTTATTTCGTTGGTTGATTTTAGCTTTTTTATCGCAGTTCGTACCTGTTGTCTTGTAAATCCAAGTTCATCAGCCATCTTTTGTACACCAACAACGACCTGTCCTCTTTTAATCGTCCGACCCATCCATTGACTGTCTCTGAATGCAGCGGTAAGTAACAAATGAAGAAATACACCTTTAACAACATTATCCTGATACCAACCCCACTGTAACAGCTTTCTATGTATCTTTACAAATCCGTTTAGTACTTGCATTTGATTACCTCGATTATTCAATTTCTTTCATCAATTTATTTCTGATATGATGATAAAAGATTTTAGC
>JAZNGS010000182.1:0-13092 GCA_045576555.1 Clostridia bacterium
ATCATCTTCTTTTATAAGCTTCACATCAAAATCAGTTCCTGAGACTGATATATCACTCAGATAATGAATTACCTCCGGCAATGCTGCTGTTGATGTAGTGAAATCAGCATATTGAGATTCCACTCTTTGTCCCTCTCCATCAGTTGTGATAGCTGATGCAATAATCGAGAATTTGTATTCTCTGTTCGGCAAAAGGTTTTCTACTATAAATGTCTTCTCTGTTGTTTCACCCAATAATCTTCGTGTGCCATCAGTGTAATCATACACTTTGAACTTATCTGCTAGTCCATATGCACATTTCCAGCTAAGTGTTATTGAATTTGTTGTCGGTTCTGCTTTAATCTCTTCCACTTTAGGTAGTCTGATGTAATATTTTAATGTTCTTTCGCCATAGTAATTACCTGTGCCCAGGAAGTTCATAGTTGCATAGCCTAATCCCTCTGCATTGGTATAAGAAACATCCAAGTCTCTCATTGTTCCGTCATCATTTGGTATTGCACCACGCGCCCAGGTAAGTGTTGTTGTTCCGTCTTCGGTAGCATAAAATGCTGGGAAGATGCCGGCTTTCTTATAGTTATAAACCGGTGTGCCGCCTGTCCAAGGACTTTGTATTGTTCCAAATTTGACAGTAATATCATTAATATCCTTTCCGACAGTTTGACATATCATACACTTATGATCAGGATCCCAGTCATGTCCCTGAGCAAATATATAAGCACTTAAATTCTTGCTCTTACATTTAGTACAAGTATACTGAACATATCCGCCTCTTACACAAGTATAGGTCTTTACATAAGTTGTGGTATGTGCAGTTCCGTCATCGTGACAGTGATACATATCTCCACCAACAAGCTGCCATACAGACTTCATTAACTGTCCTACTTTTGCATAGTAGGTTTTGCCATCAACTTCAAATAAGCCTGTGTATTTTTGCTGACCAACATTAATTCCATCTTCACCGAAGTCATAATAATATCCGTCTGCTTCTTTGACGCCTGTCATTCTTACACCATTAACATAGTAAGCAAAACCGCCTTCTTCATTAACCCAACCATTTTTCAATGAATTAGAAAGTGTATAGTGATCTTCAAAGGTCTTATAAATATCGGCAAAATATCCACCAGCTTCATATTCTTCTTCATTATTTGCGTTAATGAAGGTATTTGTAAATGGATATAATCCATATATACTCTGATTGTCAGGTTTTTGACAGAATGAATATAGGGCATTTGCTCTTAAGTATATTGTATATCCGACAGAACCTTTTTGAACCGCATTTATCTTGCCGGTATCCTTCCATACCTCTCTTTTTGGAGTGAGCTTAATTCCTTTTAGCATACAGAGTGGATTTGCAGTTTCATGTGGAATTGCTGCTGTCTGGTCACGCCACTTAAGAGTCAGCGTAAGCTCATTTGTCTCTTCATTAAGTTCAGTTTTATCAAGATAGAAATACTCATTTATAATCTCAATCTCTTCATAATCAACAGTAAAACGCTCATCAAATTTTAAAACAGGTTTTACCTCTGTGAGAACACTTACTCTCTCAGCTAACTGCAAGAGGAAGTTCCACGCTGAAGCATCTACTGCATCCGCACCTGGAAGCATATAGGTTAAATCAGCAAGCTGTGCCGGAATTGGAATTTCTCTCATATCTATTGCAAAGATATATGATGTTACCATATCCTCATCTGAATTTATTACTGTATACGATATTGCATCATCAGTTGTTGAATTTGAAACCTTACGATCCCATGCAAATTGTCTGTCTCCGCCTGTTGCCTTGTCAAAATCAAAAGTGTTTTCACCTTGATTATATAAGTTGACTGACATTAAGTTAGCAATGTCTGTGTTATCTGCTAATGTTGCAACAATCTGTGCAGATTTTAGCTCTGTTTGTGCAGCTGTAAAGCGAAGTCCGTCAAATGTTCCTGCATTTTCAGGTATTGTTGCAAGAAGAATATCTTCATTCTTCACTGCTACTTCTTTACCCTCATATGTAGCTACAACCGGTATATCCACACTTGAGCCATAAACAACATCCAATGACTTTCTCTTAAAATACAGATTATCCGGTGATACTATCTGTATTTCTGTCTGTCCGATTACTTCATCACCATTTAAAAGTTGAATTCTATATGTACGTTCTCTTGTTCCTGTAAATACTCCATCTGCTGTAATTGTTGCATAGTTTTGATTTGTTGCAACCTTCCATGTGCAATTTTGAGGAAGATCCACTTCGTTACCTGTCGCACTCAATCCAATCGGTGTTATTTTAACAGGTGTATTAACTGTTGCATATGAATAATCACTATCAAGTCTTGCATGATCAAACTTGGTGGATGACGGAGCTGTTGAAACCATCATAAGTGATGTACTAACTGAACGAGCAAATCCGTCAGACGGGCTGCTTACAACCTCAAGATCTGTTTTCCCTTCAGGCTTTGCAACAAATGTAGTTGAACCGCCTCCATCAAGATTTATGGCATTGTAACAACCTGCCTCAAGCATTACCTGTGCAATTTCCTGCATACTTCCGCCGCAGGAAACAGGCTCCTGTCTTCCGTCTAAAACCATAAATACTACTTTGCCTGTTTTAGTTATACCTACAGCAGTTCTTGATGCACGATCATCATAATAATTTTCAGTATGTCCAACTGCAATCTTTCCATCTTTTACAAGTGTCACTCCGAATGCACCAACTCCATCACGAAGTATCTCTTTGTATTTAGAATTATATTCAGCTGTTGTTCCTATAACTGCTTTACCTTCTTTAGTTATACCAAAGAAACCGGCAGAATTAGGTGCATGATATTCTGTACCTTTCATAACCAGCAAACCGCCAGGCTCACCAGTTTTCATATCATACCCGTCTGCATTAATTGATGCAACAACCTGATAGTTTTCAATATAATCCGCGCTATCAGGATTTCCATATTTACTTTGCGCTGCATTTGCCTGATCCAAAACTCTTTGCATTGCCCAGCCTTGAGTTGGATCATTGTTATTATAGTTTGCATAAATTGTTACATTTTCGTTTGAAAGGTCAGCTGTTGCAACATAATAAACCATCTGTTTGTCATCCGCTGATGTTGCATAGTGTTTTTCATATGTAACACCAGGTGCAAGAGTTGATGTCTCATAATTAAAGTCTTCATAATATGGATTACTTTCAATTTCTATGTAATCACCTGCAAGCTTACATATATAATCAGCAAAAGCATTACATACTGCTCGTCTTAAATTATTTACGTTTTCCTGACTTGTTGTGAATTCTCTTGTTCCCTCAAGAGTTGTTACCACTTTATTGCCTGTATATGCGTTATATACAGCTCGTCTTACTTGTTCTCTTGTTCCGACATTTCCAAATCGATTCTTCAAAAGATATGCCGCTCTGTCTTTTTCCGAAAGTTCCGGAGTAAAATATTCCATCATTAAGGCAGTTAAAGGACCAATTGGCATACCCAATTCTTCACTATCAATGAATTCACCATATCCCCTTTTACTGATTTCATTCATTATATAATAGGCATCAAGGTCACCATACATATCTGTTCGCCCGAATGTATCTGAATGTTGGCAATCACCCATAAGATAGTTTTTAGAAATCACATCAACCATTTCTTCAACTGTTCCTGTCACTGTGTGAAGATCTGAACAACTCATAAGGTCAACCAAATCTCCTGCCCATCCACCTACATCAGCATGGTTTTTGCTATTTTTATTGGTGTATGTGATATCCATCGTTCCAAACATATGTCCTAAATCTGCCATATCTCCATTTGGGAGTTCAAAATTGTTGATGTTCTTAAGTGCTGTAAACTTAAAATACTCATCTGTATTTTCAAATGATGAATTAATTTCATTTTCGTATCTTCTTACAAAATTAGCAAAATCAGTATTTTCATAACCTGCCATAATTCCCCATGAGCCTGAATTATATCGGTCAACACCTGTTCTGATATATTTGATTATAAGCTCCAATGGGTCATTTCCCGGATACATCATTACATACTCATTTGCCAATGTTTCCAGCAAAATAAAATTGAATATAAAATCATCAAAATTATCTATCTCAGGCTCTCCCAATGCAGGAATAGCTTTAAATGTTGAATATGTACAATCATCATTCGCACAATACTCATAAGCCTCCCACCCCGGTTCTGTCCATGTAGGATTTTTTGCTTCCTTTTGCTCAATGTTATGGTCTCCACCATTCACACACACACCACTGTCTGCTGTTGCATAAACAGGAATGACCATAGCAATCATATTTAAAGTAACTATAATTGAAATTAATCTTTTAAATAATTGTTTCATCCAACTCGCCTCCAAAATTTTATTGCTGCAATAATCTTTCTTCAACCATAGACAATGGTTCTATTGTACTAAATCCTTCCCATGAGAACACTCTTATCTTATTTACGCTTTCGCTATCAAATGTAACTGCATCTAATGCATTAGCGTAATACAACTTTGAATCAAGCAATTTATCACTCGAATCATATATCGCAATTAAAATCAGCGATGTGGGAGGAACTTCTTCAATTAATTCAGAATTAATTGTAATTTTATTATCACTTATGTCATAGCTTGTGTTTGTAGCTATTTTTTCTTTTTTACAATTTGTACAAATGTAATCTACATAATTATGTCCCAAAGTTGCAATTTCATTATATGTTGAGTAGTCACATAATGAACATTCTTCATATGCATTCCAACCGATTTCCTCACAAGTTGCAGCCTTTGCGCTATGACTTACAATGTCATGCTTTGGTCCCCAAGCACCATTTGAATAACTAAATTCTGTATGAATTCCATCATATTCAAGATAACTTCCGTCTGCATTTTTAAGTTTCGCAGTTGTTATAGGAATTTGGGTGTTGCTTCCTGCACTCTGAACAAGTTGATATGTATAACTCTCAACACCCGGTTTCATTATCTTTATTATACCATTCTCTGTTGAATATATATTAGCACCACTTTGTGTGGTATATGCATAACCTTCTGCATTCAATGTTCCATTTACCTTTATTTTAGCATCAACTAAGTTCGCCTCAGTTCTTGTGTATGTTCTTCCAGGTGCATAGCTTAAAGCTCCAAAAGGTTTATCACCATGATTACTATAACAATATGTTCCCCATTGATCAGCATCATATATATAGAAACTGTTTCCCTGATTCAGAGTTCCTGTTGCTCCTTTTTCAACATTAATTTCTGCACCGGGCAACAAACACAAATCTTGTTTTATAAGCACATTTCCACTGTTTACATTAATTGTAATATTACTATTAACAGGAAGTTCATAGTTTGCCGAATTAATACTGCTAATTCCAAAATCCATTGACATAGGAGCTATACTCATATCTCCATTTAATTCCACAATCAATCTATCGGTTGTTCCATCATATCTCTTTGTTACATAACCGCTCGTCAGATTGAACATAGCTCCTGAACTGCCAAAGAAAGGAACACTTGAGCTCACGACATCCATACTAATAAGTTTTCTCATATAAACAGATGTATATGTTGTTTCCTTTGCTCCTGCATTGATTGTCAATGGCACTTCAATATTTTGTATGTAATATTGAGAAAGCGGGAAAACTCCATTCTTCATACTTGTTGTTTGTGTGCCACCACGAAAATCCATTATCTGAAAATTCTCAAAAATCTCAGCTCCACTATTCGCGATAACGCTACCGCTACCTATAATGTATCCCCATGCATAAAGCTTTCCGCCATTATTTACAACAATTGAACTATTGTCTTTCATTTCAATAAAGCTGACATTTCCCGTTGGTGAACCTGAATTGATTCCACCACCATTTGCAGCAAAATGTTTTGCAGAAAGAGATATAGCTCCATTAACTGTTATATTAGCACCGCTTGACATAATAAGTGTGCGATATCTTGTCGGTTGTGTATAACCATCACTCACTCCGGTCGGCGCATTTGTATACAATGTATTAACATCATCAAAAGGTATCAATAATGTTGCTCCGGCAGGAATTTCATATTCTCCTGTAAGAACACCGTCACACAAAAGCACAATATTATCACCTGTATCTACAGCCTTCTTCAAATCATCAAAAATATAAGCACTGTCTACCATAAAATATGGCGTGTCTGATGTTTTCTTTCTGAATAAGGCTTTTACAGTAATATTTCCTACAGGATTCAGCATGTATTCAGAATCCCTTGAAACAATCTTACTATTTTCTTTGTCTATCCAGCCAATAAAGACTGCATCTTCAACAGGAGTAGCCGCAATATTCATACCGTTCTCCCCGACAGTTATTGTACTTTCATTGCTGATATCTTCTCCACCAGCGGTTACTTTACCTAATGATTCATCATATTCAAACTTCACATCTGCGGACGATGCCGTTTCAGCATAGGTGATATCTGTCAAGATAAGCGTTGCAGTTTTTGTATTAAAAAGACTACTTTGAGGTGCAGTTACTGATATACTTATATATGAACCACCATCAACAACTTGAGAAAAAGATCCGCTTGTACTTGCTGGTGCGCTGTTAATAGAAAAGCTTGAAGAACCTGTTACATCATAATTAAATAAAATTTCGGCTTTTTTTTCAGTTTCATTATATATTTTGATATTATTAGTGGTAGCACCAATTATTGTACCATTTGTTGTAATTGTATAACTACTTTCACTGCCCGTGCATGAGCCTTTTGAATATTCAATGCTCACCTTTCCTTCAAGAATTTCTTTCTCACCTGCATATGATTGAACTGCCATCATAAACAGCATTGTTACCATAAGGCAAACTGATACGCCTAATTTAAATACTTTTTTCATACCAAAACCCCTCTTCCATAATGTTGAATTTATAAAAATCATTTTTGCTTACACTATCACACATATATATTAGCATAAATAGTATAAATTGTCAATCAATATTTTCGCTTAAAACCTTGTTTTTTTTGCAGATATGACATTGTTAATTCATTAACAAAAAACCTCCCCTTAAAAATAAAAAAGTGTGCTCCAATCCTGGAACACACTAAAAAAATGAATTCCCCCGATTGTTGCTACACAATGCTCTTCCTATTTTCTGCAGGGACGAGTAAAGAGAGAAATCACTTTTTTACAAAAGTTAATTTCCCCACAGAAAATATTTATATGCATTTGTGTAGCCATGTTAGTATATCATAGTCAATTAAGTTTTTCAAGCATTTTTTTACATTTTATTTGCTTTTCTGACTTATTTATCAAGTGCTATTTACCTGATATTTATTTCTATTTCTCCCCCGCAACGCATATAAATGTAACAACTATGTTTTTGGGGGAGAAAAATGAAAGATTATATCGAAGACCGAGTTTTAGAACTCGCGCAATACATTTTGGAAAATAAATCTACTGTCAGGAAAACAGCGAAGAAATTTAACATATCAAAATCTACCGTACACAAAGATGTCACAGAGCGTCTGCAACAATTAAATGGCGAGTTGGCAAGCAAGGTCAATGACATTCTAAAGACCAACAAAGCCGAAAGGCACATTCGCGGCGGAATTGCAACAAAGGAGAAATATCGCAAACTGCGTTCAGATACATAAAAATAATAGCAGACACATTGTGTCTGCTATTATTAAAATATTTTTTTATCCATTTACTATTTTCTTCCACTGTTCATAAGCCTTATCCCAGGCATCTGAATCCTGCGGCTCGTAAGTTGCAATATCAAATGAGTTTTTGACAATTTGTCTTCCCTCTTTGATGTCTTTGATCGCACCCACGCCTATTCCCTGAACAATTACATTACCTATACTTGTTGCTTCAACAGGTCCTGCGGAAACTGTTCTCTTTGTTGCATTTGCGGTGAATTGACAAATCATTTTGTCCTTAATTCCGCCGCCGACAATATTAATAACAGAATATTTATTGCCCGTTACATCTTCCATTCCCTCAACTGTTTGGCGATACTTAAATGCAAGACTCTGTGCAATACATCTGATGATTTCACCCTTTGTTTCAGGAACTTTTTGTCCTGTCTTTTCGCAATATTCTCTTATTCTTCTTGGCATATTTCCAGGAGTCTGGAATGCAGCATAATCAGGATCAATAAAGCTTTCAAATGGTGTTGCAGCATTTGCCTGCTGTTCCAACTCATCAAATGTTAGCTCCTCGCCCTCTCTCTTCCATTGTCTTTTTGACTCCTGAATTAACCACAAGCCCATAATGTTTTTCAAAAATCTTATTGTTTTATTAACTCCGCCCTCATTTGTGAAGTTATATTTAAGTGCATCAGCAGTTACATTAGGCTCTTTTAATTCAACACCCATTAATGACCAAGTTCCGCTTGAAATGTAGATAAAATCTTCATTATCAACAACAGGAACAGATGCAACCGCTGAGCCTGTGTCGTGAGATGCTGCAGCAATTACAGGAATTTGTGCTACTCCCAATTCTTCTGCAATTTCAGGCAAAAGCACCCCAACCTGTTCACCAGGATAAATCATCGGAGCAAATATATCTGTAGGCAAGTCAAGTTTCTTCAACAAATCTGTTGCCCATGTATGAGTTCTTGAATCAAACATCTGCGATGTTGATGCGATTGTGTATTCACATCTTTTTTCCCCTGTTAAAAGGAAATTCAACAAGTCAGGCATAAACAACAATGTCTTCGCATTTTCCAAAGCAACATCGCCTGAAAGTTTTGCAGAAAGCACCTGGAATAATGTATTGAACCAATTAAATGCTATACCTGTTGAATTAAAAATTTCTTCTTTTGGAACTCTTTTAAATGCTTCATCATACATTCCGTCTGTTCTTGTATCTCTGTAGTGATAAGGATTAGATAAAAGCTTATCGTTTTTATCTAACAAGCCATAATCAACACCCCATGTATCAATTCCGATACAATCAATATCTTTATCTCCAGAATTTGCGCAAGCTAAAATTCCCTGTTTGATTTCATGGAACAGTCTCATAACATCCCAATAAAATCCGCCATTCATTGTGACAGGGTCATTTGCAAAACGGTGTTTTTCTTCTAAAGTAATTTTTTCACCGTCGAACTTTGCAAGCATAGCTCTTCCGCTTGATGCACCAAAGTCAAAAGCCAAAAACTTATATGTTTTTCCCATAACAGATCTACTCCTTAATCTTTTTTCAACAAATCTCTGATTTCTGTCAACAAAATTTCTTCGTTTGAAGGCTTTGGAGACTCTTCCTCCTTAATTTCCTCAACCTTTTTCTCAAATCTTTCCTTTGTTTTGTTAACAAATTTAACCATAAAGAATACAACCAATGCAATAATGAAGAAATCAATCACTGCCTGAATAAAGTTTCCGTATGTAACTGCGTTTTCCGCAGTAGTCTCTGTCGCTTCAGTAATAACATATTTTAAATCTGTGAAATTCATCTTTCCTGTTATCAATGAAATCACAGGAGTGATGACATCTTTAACCAATGAATTAACTATTTTTGTGAATGCAGAACCTACGATGATACCAACTGCCATATCAAGGACATTGCCCTTGGCAATAAAAGTTTTAAATTCATCTACAATTTTCATTCTTTATTCCTCCTAAAAATCAGAAATTCATTCTTTCTTCGATAAATTTATCAAGGTCTGAAATCTTTACTCTTACCTGCTCCATTGTGTCTCTGTCACGAACTGTAACAGATTCATCTGTTTCTGAATCAAAGTCGTATGTGATACACCAAGGTGTTCCGATTTCGTCTTGTCTTCTGTAACGCTTACCTATTGAGCCTGCCTCGTCATATTCGCAAGTGTACTTTTTACAAAGGTCTTCATAAACCTTTGTTGCACCCTCTGAAAGTTTCTTTGAAAGTGGTAAAACTGCTGCTTTAACAGGAGCTAATGCAGGGTGAAGATGCATAACAACTCTTGAGTCTCCGTCACCCAAATCTTCTTCGTCATATGCTTCAACCAAAAATGCCAAAGTCACTCTGTCTGCACCCAATGATGGCTCAACGCAATATGGGATATATCTTTCGTTTGTTGTCTGGTCAATGTATTCCATACTCTCGCCCGAATGAATTTGATGTTGCTTTAAGTCAAAATCTGTTCTGTCAGCTATTCCCCACAACTCGCCCCAACCAAATGGGAACACAAACTCAATATCGGATGTTGCATTTGAATAGTGAGAAAGCTCTTCAGGAGAATGATCTCTGAATCTTAAGTTTTCCTTCTTCATTCCCAAATCTAACAACCACTGCATACAGAAATCTTTCCAGTAATAGAACCATTCCATATCCTTACCAGGCTCACAGAAAAATTCCAATTCCATCTGTTCAAATTCTCTTGTTCTGAAAGTGAAGTTACCAGGAGTGATTTCGTTTCTGAATGATTTACCAACCTGACCGATACCAAAAGGAACCTTCTTTCTTGATGAACGCTGAACATTCTTAAAGTTAACAAATATACCTTGCGCAGTTTCAGGTCTTAAGTAAACAGTTGATGATGAATCTTCTGTTACTCCCTGGAATGTTTTGAACATAAGATTGAATTGACGGATATCTGTGAAATTCTGCTTTCCGCATTCAGGACAAACAATATTGTTTTCCTTTATGAATTCAAGCATTTTTTCATTACTCCAGCCATCAACTGTTAAGCTTTCGCCTTTTGCAAAAGCAAAGTCTTCAATCAACTTATCCGCTCTGTGACGAGCTTTACATTCCTTACAGTCCATAAGTGGGTCTGAAAAACCGCCGATATGACCTGATGCAACCCATGTCTGCGGGTTCATTAAAATCGCACAGTCAACTCCTACATTATATTTTGATTCCTGGATAAATTTCTTCCACCATGCTTTTTTAACATTGTTCTTGAATTCCACACCCAAAGGACCATAGTCCCAAGTATTTGCAAGACCTCCGTATATTTCCGAGCCTGCAAATATGTAGCCTCTTCCTTTACATAGTGCAACGATTTTGTCCATTGTTTTTTCAGTATTCTTCATTTGCCTTTTCACCTTTCATTTTGTTACTTATTTTATTTTATCAAATATTAGAAAAAATTGCAATATCTTTTTAATATTTTCTCTCACCAAATAACACTTGACACAATTATTCTTTTATGTTATAATTTTTTCATTAATATACATAGAATTAAGAAATGGAGTGTTTATAATGACAAGAATTAAAACAATCGAAACACGCGACCTTTGTAAGAGTGCTAAAAATGGTGGTTGCGGCGAATGCCAGACATCATGTCAATCAGCTTGCAAAACATCTTGCGGTGCTATAAACCAACAGTGCGAAAACGAAAATAAGTAATTAAATGCCGCCTTTTATGGCGGCGTTTTTACAGTTTGGATAAAAGAGGTTAGTTATGGTTCATCAATATAAATTAAACGGATATAACATTGTTTTGGATACTGCAAGCGGCGCAGTCCATGTGGTTGACGAGGTTGCTTATGACATAATCGAAAACTACAATTTAAAATCGAAAGACGAAATGGTTTCTTTCATAACAAAAAAATATGATGTGACAGCAGAAGATGTTTTGGAGTGTATGGAGGATATTGAAACCTTAAAAAAGGCGAATAAGCTTTTTTATAAAGACGAATACGAAGAATTAACACCAAAGCTCAATAAAAATTCAAGTGTTGTCAAGGCACTATGCCTACATATTGCCCACACCTGCAACTTGAACTGTTCCTACTGCTTTGCAAGTCAGGGTAAATATCAGGGCGAGCGTGCATTGATGAGCTTTGAAACAGGAAAACGAGCACTTGATTTCCTCATTGAAAATTCAGGCACAAGAAAAAATCTTGAAGTCGACTTTTTCGGCGGCGAGCCATTGATGAATTGGCAGGTTGTAAAGGACCTTGTAGCATATGCAAGGAGCGTTGAAAAAGAACACAACAAAAATTTCAGATTTACACTTACCACAAATGGAATTCTAATTGATGATGATGTTATAGATTTTTGTAACAAGGAAATGGATAATGTTGTGTTAAGCCTTGACGGAAGAAAAAAAGTTCACGATAAATTCAGAGTGAATTATGAGGGCAAGGGAAGTTATGACACGATTTTACCGAAATTTCAGGAGTTTGTGAAAAAAAGAGGCTCAAAGAGCTACTATATGAGAGGGACATTCACTCACCACAACACTGATTTCACAAATGATATTTTCCATATGGCTGACCTTGGTTTTACGGAGTTGAGTATGGAGCCTGTTGTCTGCTCACCGAATGACCCATCAGCGCTTACTGATGAAGATTTACCTGTTTTATTTGAGCAGTATGAAATTCTTGCAAAGGAAATGATTAAGAGAAAGAAAAATGGCAATGGTTTTACTTTCTATCATTATATGATAGATTTAAAAAACGGTCCTTGCATTTATAAAAGAATTTCTGGCTGTGGTTCAGGCACAGAGTATATGGCAGTCACTCCTTGGGGTGATTTATATCCATGTCATCAATTTGTCGGTGATGAAAAATATAAACTTGGTGATATATATAATGGTATTTCCAATACTGAAATTCAGGACGAATTCAGAAAATGCAACGCATATTCAAGACCTGACTGCAAGGATTGCTGGGCAAAGCTATACTGTGCAGGCGGTTGTGCGGCAAATTCATACCACGCAACAGGCAGTGTGTCGGGAATTTATGAATATGGTTGCGAATTATTTAAGAAAAGAATTGAATGTGCAATAATGATGCAGATTGCTTATGAAGATGAAGACTCCAATATGTGATTTTATAAAAAAATATTCCGATAGCGATGTATCAAGATTTCATATGCCTGGCCATAAAGGCACTGAATTTTTAGGTTGTGAGTCTATGGATATAACAGAGATTTTTGGTGCTGACAGTTTGTATGAAGCAGACGGAATAATAAAAGAAAGCGAAAAGAATGCTTCTAAAATATTTGGTTCGGGCGACACCTTTTATTCAACGGAAGGCTCATCGCTTTGTATTCGTGCGATGATATATGCGGCTTTGATAAATACTGACAAAAAGCCCTTGATTGCAGCTGCAAGAAATGTGCATAAATCATTTATCTATGCCTGTGCCGCACTTGATTTGGATGTAGCTTGGATATATCCAAAAAACTCACATACGCTTTGCAGTGGAGCAATAACTGCAAAAGAGGCA
>JAZNGS010000183.1:0-2220 GCA_045576555.1 Clostridia bacterium
GCAGTTGCAAAGAAATTTAAAGACGAAAATGGTCTTTCTTATGCTCCTACTGATATTGTCATTTCAAACGGAGCAAAGCATTCTTTGGTCAATGCATTTATGGCAATCCTTAACCCAGGTGACGAGGTAATTATTCCTGCACCATTCTGGGTAAGCTATCCTGAAATGGTTAAAATTGCAGACGGCGTGCCTGTTATTCTAAACACTTCAGAGGAAAGCGATTTTAAAGCTACTGTAAGCGATTTTGAGAAAGCTCTTACACAAAAAACAAAGGCAATCATCATAAACAGTCCCTCAAATCCTACAGGTATGATTTATACTACTGAAGAATTAAAGGAAATCGCTGATTTCGCAGTTAAACACAACTTATATGTAATATCAGATGAAATTTATGAGCATCTTATCTATGAAGGAAAGCACACAAGTATCGCTTCTTTTAATGAACAAATCAAGGCATTGACAATTGTTATTAATGGTGTTTCAAAAACATATGCTATGACAGGTTGGAGAATTGGATATGCTGCAGCGGCGCCTGAAATCGCAAAAATAATGGCAAATATTCAGTCCCACGCATCATCAAACCCTAACTCAATTGCACAGGCTGCAACAATCGCTGCATTAGAGGGCGGTATGGATGATGTTGAAATGATGAAAAAGCATTTTGTAGAAAGACGCGATTATATGATTGAAACAATCAATTCGATTGACGGTGTTTCATGCAAAAAGCCTAATGGTGCTTTCTATATTATGATGAGCATAAAAGCTCTTATTGGCAAAGAACTTTACGGAAAAACCATTAACAATGCCGATGATTTTGCAAATCTTTTCCTTGAAAAAGCAAAAGTTGCAGTCGTTCCGGGAACAGGCTTTGGCGCCAGTGAATATGTGCGTTGGTCCTATGCAACAAGTATGGAAAACATAAAAGAAGGATTATTAAGACTTAAAAAACTTATCAATAACGAATATTAATAATTTAAATATGCCGCAAATATGCGGCATATTTTTTTGTTTATGAGTAATTTATAAAATTTATCCTGAATATTATGTAAAGTAACACACAGGAGGGATTTTATGAAAATTAACGCATTTTTTATTAACGACAGAAAATATATATCACAAAAGACTCTGATAATGCTTATAATTTATATCATCGGAATTTGTGTAGGTTCAATATACTGCACCCTGATTGCGTCACAATTTGACGAATCATTAAGTTCATATCTGTTAAATTTTTTTACAAAAATTAAAGACGAGCTTCCATATCTTGACACACTTAAAAGTTCTATTTTTAAAAATATACGAACATTTTTAATACTATTTATTTCATCACATTTCAGGCTTGGCTTTCTTGTGGTTATGTCAACCGTTGGCATCAGAGGGTTTGTCGCAGGCTTTGCATCAGGGATTTTTATTAAATACTACAGTATCAAGGGACTTTTATTGAGTGTTTCCTCCCTTTTTTCTTCTCTTTTGTTCCTACCTGCTTTCTTGCTTTTCGCATCAGCATCATTTATTATGTCGCTGGAAAGAAAAACCTCCGAGTCCTCTCAAAGAAAAAAATATATCCTATTGGCAATTTGCACTCTAACAATATTTTGTGCAAGTTCTGTAATTGATTCGTATATAACCACAACATTTATGAAACTCATCTCTTCCTATTTTACAAATTTATAGTTATTTTAGCAAAAATTTATCTATTTTTACAACAAAATATTTTGTTTTTTGTCTATACAAAAGAAAATTGATGTGCTATAATTAAAGGGCACTGTTTTAAGGTTTACATAATATCACATAAATTATTGGAGGTATTTATGCTTAAATATGTTGATGCCTTTGCCTTTTTTATGGATAATGCAAAGCATAAATCAATGAACACAATACAATCGTATAAACGCGATGTTTCACAATACATAAACTATTTGAATTTAAATGGAATTACAGATATATCAAAAACAAATCAGAAAACTGTGACTGCATATCTTGACAATCTCAAAAATCAGGGAAAAGCATCATCGACAGTATCAAGAACACTTGCATCGCTAAAGTCCTTTTATATGTTTATATCTCAGGAATATTCCAATTTTTCAAATCCGACACAAAATCTTGAAGCTCCCCATGTAGAAAAAAAGCTTCCACAGATTTTGTCAACAGGTGAAGTCGATAGACTATTGGAACAACCTTCTTCAAAAGAACCCAAAGGTATAAGAGATAAGGCAATGC
>JAZNGS010000184.1:0-4254 GCA_045576555.1 Clostridia bacterium
ACATTTTATGTGTCCCTTTGCTTTTAGGTGTGTCATAAGTAAGCAAGCATAGCTATGTGTGCCTATTATTACATCAGGATTAAATTCGCTCACATA
This sequence comes from Clostridia bacterium, assembly GCA_045576555.1. Classification (GTDB taxonomy): domain Bacteria; phylum Bacillota; class Clostridia; order UBA1381; family UBA1381; genus RGIG1988. Next base: position 97 of record JAZNGS010000184.1, read on the forward strand.
ATCTTTGAGTTTTATTGAAACTAATTTTGAAACAACGGTGACAGGTGATAGCTTATCATATTCCTCATCGCGCTTATCTAAAGCAGTGTATGCTCTGCCATAAAAATCTGTGAGATATTTTGTTAAAAATAGGTATCCGTCCGATATTGTATCAGCAAGAAGAGGATTAATATATTCAAAAATGTCAAGCATTTCGCATTCAACATTATTCTCATTCAAATAGTTCATCATAGCTTGACCTGTGGAATGATGCCCAAAGCCTGCCTTGACAGACATAATCAAACATTTCATTTTTTCAAAATTCCTTTCGGGTCTAAATATTGATATAAACATAATACCCTTTATTTAGATAAATGTCAAGAATTATATTTATAATAGAATTTATAAAAAAATTAACTTTTTTTATAAAAATAGTTGATATTATCTTAATAAAAAGGTATAATAGAATGGTAAAATGTTGAATTTATAGTCATTTTAAGATTTAAAATAAAAATGAACGGAGAAAATTAAAATGGATAATGAAAAATTAGCGCAATTGTTATTTCCTGATATAACAAAAAATTGTGATGAATATGAAAAGGAATATCCAAAGAGAGAGCTTAAGGAAGGTGCAATGGTTACAAGATTTGCCCCAAGTCCGACAGGTTTTCTACATATCGGAGGGCTTTTTGCTGCGTTTGTTTCCGAACGAGCAGCTCATACCACTGACGGGGTCTTCTTTTTGAGAATTGAAGACACTGACAAAAAAAGAGAAGTTGAAAATGGCGTAACAGGCATTGTTAAGGGAATTCAAAACTTTGGAATTAAGATAGACGAGGGAATGATGTCCGAAACAGAATCAATCGGCAATTATGCGCCATATATCCAAAGTAAAAGGGCAAAGATATATCAAACATATTGTAAAGATTTGGTTAAAAAAGGACTGGCATATCCTTGTTTTTGCACTCCTGAAGAATTAAATGATATAAGAGAAAAGCAGGAAGCTAATAAAGAAAATCCCGGTTATTATGGCAAATATGCAAAATGCAGAGATTTGACATTGGAAGAAATTGAAGAAAAAATCAAGAATAACATTCCATATGTATTAAGACTAAAGTCTCCCGGAGATGAAAACAGAAGAATAAAATTTAAAGATGGTATTAAGGGCGAGATTGAAATGCCTGAAAATATTATGGATGTTGTTTTGTTAAAAACAGATGGAATACCAACTTATCATTTTGCGCACGCAATTGATGACCACTTAATGGGTACAACCTATGTTATAAGAGGTGATGAATGGATTGCATCAGTTCCAATTCATTTGCAATTGTTTGAAGTGTTGGGATTTAAAACTCCTAATTTTGCACATATTTCACCTATTATGAAAGAGGACGAGGAATCAGGCGGAAAGAGAAAGCTTTCAAAGAGAAAGGACCCTGAGGCGGCAGTTGACTATTACCACGAGGTTGGATATCCTAATGGTGCAGTTTTAGAGTATCTTTACACAATTGCAAATTCAAATTATGAACAATGGAGATTGGAAAATCCTGATGCTCCTATGGACGATTATAAGTTTGATTTTTCACATATGAGCAAATCAGGTGCATTGTTTGATTTGATGAAATTAACTGACATCAGTAAAACTTATATTTCAAAGCTCACAACCGAGGAAGTTTATGAAAGAGTTTTGGAATGGGCAAAGGAATATAACAAAGATTTTGCAGATCTTTTGGAAAAAGACGCCGATTATGCAAAGAGCATATTCGCAATTGAACGCGGAAATGAAAAACCGAGAAAGGATATTGCAAAATGGGATGACACTCCGGAATACACTAAATATTTCTTCCAAAGACCTTCCTCGTATGAATGTCCTGAAACACTTTCCTCAAGTGATATGATAGAAATTTTAGAAGAATATAAAAAGGTCTATAATCACAACGATATTGCAGACGATTGGTTCCCGAAAGTTCGTGATATGAGCGAGGCTTTGGGATATGCAAAAGCACCTAAATTGTATAAGAAAAATCCTGAATTATTCCGCGGTCATGTCGGTGATGTATCTACAGTTATAAGAGCTGCTGCAACAGGCAGAAAGAACACGCCTGACTTATATCAGATTTTACAGGTTTTGGGCGAAGAAGAGGTTATGGAAAGATTTAATATTGCAATTGCAAAACTCAAGGAGGAAGCATAAATGGCAGAAGAATATGTAAGCACAAATTTTATACACGAGGCGATAAACAAGGACTTGGAAGACGGAGTCTATGAAAAAGTCCAGACAAGATTTCCTCCTGAGCCTAATGGTTATTTGCATATAGGTCATGCAAAGGCAATATGCATAGATTTCGGAACTGCAATCAAGTATAGTGGAGAATGTAACTTAAGACTTGACGACACAAATCCAACAAAGGAAGATGTTGAATATGTTGATGCAATAAAGGAAGACATCGAATGGCTTGGTTTTAAGTGGAACAAGATTTTATATGCATCAGATTACTTTGATGATATTTATGAATGTGCAGTTAAACTAATCAAAATGGGTAAGGCTTTCGTTGATGATTTGACTGCTGATGAAATCAGGGAATACAGAGGAACATTGACAGAAGCAGGAAAAGAAAGCCCTTATAAAAACAGAAGCATTGAAGAAAATCTTGATTTGTTTGAAAGAATGACAAAGGGTGAGTTTGAAAACGGAGAAAAGGTGCTTCGTGCCAAAATTGATATGGCATCCCCTAATCTTAATATGCGTGACCCTGTAATTTACAGAATTTTGCACGCAACTCACCACAGAACAGGTGATAAGTGGTGTGTGTATCCGATGTATGATTTTGCACACCCAATTTCTGATACAATTGAAGGTGTAACTCATTCATTGTGTTCATTGGAATTTGAAGACCACAGACCACTCTATGATTGGTTCTTAAAGGAACTTGGTTTCGAAAAACCATCAAGACAGATTGAGTTTGCAAGAATGAACTTAAACTATACACTAACAAGTAAGAGAAAGTGTTTAAAACTTGTTAATGATGGCATTGTTTCAGGCTGGAACGATCCAAGAATGGGAACTCTTTGCGGAATGAGAAGAAGAGGATATACTGCAGATGCTATCAGGGATTTCTGTGACAGAATAGGTGTTGCAAAGGCTAACAGTGTTATTGAGTTTAGCCTTTTGGAAGCGTGCGTTCGTGAAGACTTAAATAAAAAAGCACCAAGAGCAATGGCAGTTTTAAGACCTATAAAACTTATAATTGATAACTATCCTGAAGATAAGGTTGAAGAAATCGAAGTTGAGGTTAATCCTGAAGATCCATCAATGGGAACAAGAACAGTTGAATTTTCAAAAGTTCTCTACATTGAAGAAGATGACTTTATGGAAGATGCTCCAAAGAAATATTTTAGACTTTCGCCAGGTAGAGAGGTAAGATTAAAGAGTGCATATTATGTTACTGCAACCTCATGCGTTAAAGATGAAAATGGAAAGGTTATTGAAGTTCACTGTATTTATGACCCTGAAACAAAGGGCGGAGATTCTCCTGACGGTAGAAAGGTCAAAGGAACAATCCATTGGGTTAGCGCTCATAATGCAGTTAATGCAACTGTAAGGCTCTATGACAGATTGTTTAATGTTGAAAATCCGTCTGATGAGAGCAAGGTTGGAAGTTTTATTGAAAATATTAATCCTCAATCAGTTGAGGTTTTAGAAAATTGTAAGATTGAATCAAATCTTGCAAATATCAAGGCGGGGGATAAGTTCCAATTTTTAAGACTTGGATATTTCTGCGTTGATACAGACAGTACAAGTGATAATATTATAATCAACAGAACTGTAGCGCTTAAGGATTCTTGGGCTAAGATAAAGTAAGGCGGTAATAAAATGATAAACTACGAAAATTTTTATTCGGATAGAGTGAAACCAATGAAAGGTTCAGCTATTCGTGAAATGTTCAAAAGAATGGCAGACCCTTCAATTATTTCTTTAGCAGGAGGAAACCCTGCGTCAGAGTTATTTCCGGGTGAAGAGCTTTCCAAAATTGCAGAAGAAATACTTTCTAAAAATCCTACAGGCGCTTTGCAGTATGGAACAACTGATGGATTGCCTGCAATGAGAGGTTGCGCTAAACAAAGAGCAGAAAAAGTCGGTGCAGTAAATGAAAATGACCAGATTTTGATTATGACAGG
>JAZNGS010000185.1:0-4793 GCA_045576555.1 Clostridia bacterium
TCTTTCGCTAAAATTCGGTGTTCCGATACCCCAAATATGTGATGAAGTTTCAAAAAAAGTTACACAGACCATTGATAAAATGACATCTGTAAATGTAAGTAAAATAAATATTTTAGTCAAGGAATTAACATAAAAAACAGTCGCGCATATAGCGACTGTTTTTTTTGCTATTCTTTTAAAACTTTTTTCATATCACATATATTTTCATCTTCCACAGCAAGCAATCTGTATGCAAGCTGTCTTGTTTCTTTTTTTGCGCTTGCACAGGAATTGACAGAGTTAACGAGCGAAAAAAATCCTTCGGTGCTTCCGCTAATCAAAATTCTTGCAAGCCTATTTGCTGATGGTTTTCCAAAAGATGAAAGCAGAACGATTTTTGTATAAAAGTCAGAATTTGTTGGAGAGAGATTAAGCTCTTGGAGCATATCATAAGCAATCTTGCTGATTTGGCGATACTCTTTCATTCTATCAAATAGAGAATCGAACATAGATTGGCAATCGGCCTTTTGCAAAAGCTCTGATATAATACTTATTGCAGTAGTTGAATTTTCATAAATTTCCTTCAAAAGAATTTCATCGTTTTTCATCTCTTAATCTTTTTTCTCCATAATTAATCTGTTCAGGCACAACATATATATCTGTGTAGGATTGAGCCTCGTCAATGTCCTGCGGAGGTATTTGTATAAGTCCTGTGCATTCGGTTGCAGATGCAACTGCATTTGTTTTTTCAAGTATATCAAATTCAAAAGTGAAATCATCAACGCTAAATTTCTGGTCAGGTGCTTGTTTTGTTTGTTTATTTTTCATTTTTTTAACCTCGCAAATTTTTTGTTATTATTTTTTGCTGAATAATAAAAAGATATGCGAAAAAATAAATGTAAATTTTTATAGTAAAATTTTTTTATTTAAATATGTACTTTTGAGTGACCAAAAGTACGAAAGGTCACAAACTTCATTTGTATAAGATACACAATAAAGTGTGTTAAAATAATCACAAAATTTTTCGTAAAAAAACAAAAAAGATATTGCAAAAAAATAATATTGTGGTAAAATATAGAATGAGGGAAAATTGAAATATTCCAAATATACATTATATAAGGAAAGGAGAAAGAATATGGAACAGTTTTTAACCGAATCACTGAAAACAGGACAAAATGTAGAAATTACAGAGGCTCTTTCTGTCGGAGGAATGGTAACAGGAATGGGACTTGGCATTGTTTTTGGTGTGTTAGTTATACTAATGATAGTTTTGATGCTATTCAAAGTTATTTTTTATAAAAATGACAAAAAGAAGGTAACAAAGGAAATTGTGGACAACCCACCTGCACCTGCACCTGTTGGTGAAGAGGTAAGACCTGATGATGCAACAATTGCAGCTATGGTAGCTTCTATTGCAGCTTTGACACAAACAACTGCTGACAAAATCAGAATTAAATCAATCAGAAAAATCAAATAAGAATGTAAAAAAGAAAGGAAATTAAGATTATGAAAAAATATAGTATTAAAGTTAATGGCGTAGCATATGAAGTTGAAATCGAAGATTTGGGCGGTACAAGCGCACCTGTAGCAGCACCTCAAGCAGCTCCTGCACCTCAAGCAGCACCAGCTCCTGCAGCGGCTCCTGCACCAGCACCAGCTGCAGCAGGCGGAAAGAAAGTTGTTGCTCCAATGCCTGGAACAATCGTTTCAATAAAAGTTAATGTTGGCGACGCAGTTACAAAAGACACAGTTGTTGCTATTTTGGAAGCTATGAAGATGGAAAACGAAATTTATGCAGGTGTTGACGGAACTGTTGCAAGTGTTAATACTCAAGGCGCAAGCGTTAACACAGGTGATGTTATTGTAACATTGAACTAATAGAGAGCTATTAGAAAGTGGTGACAAAAAATGAGTGAAATATTAATGGATTTCTTTTCCAATACAGGTATTGCGGCATTGTTTCAGTCTACTCCTGTTGACGCAATCAAGACAATCATTATGATTGCAATTGCATGCTTGCTCTTGTATCTTGCTATTGCAAAGAAATTTGAACCGTTACTGCTTTTACCAATCGCATTTGGTATGCTTTTATCAAACTTACCTATGATTAAAGACTCATCTGCGGTAATGATGCATACAGATTGGTTTACAGCAGAAACTTTGGATATAGGAAAAATTGTGACAAAAGGCGGACTTTTAGACTTATTATACCTTGGTGTTAAGCTTGGTATCTATCCTCCGCTAATCTTCCTCGGAATTGGTGCTATGACAGACTTCGGTCCGTTGATTGCAAACCCAAAGAGTATTTTGTTGGGTGCTGCAGCGCAGTTTGGTGTGTTCTTCACATTTATCGGAGCTTTGGTGTTAGCAGCTTTGATTCCTGGTGTTAATTTTGGAGTTTTGGAAGCAGCATCAATCGGTATTATCGGCGGTGCTGACGGTCCTACTGCAATTTATGTAACAAAATCACTTGCCCCTGCACTTTTGCCTGCAATTGCTGTTGCGGCATATTCATATATGGCATTGATTCCTGTAATTCAACCGCCTATTATGAAGCTTATGACAACAAAGAAAGCAAGACAAACAGTTATGGAGCAGTTAAGACCTGTTTCAAGAACAGAAAAGATTTTGTTCCCAATCGTTGTAACAATTGTTGTTGCATTGATTATTCCTGATGCACTTTCATTGGTAGGATGCTTGATGCTTGGTAACCTTTTGAAAGAGTCAGGAGTTTGTGACAGATTGGTTAAGACAGCTCAAAATGAGCTTATGAACATTGTAACAATCTTCTTGGGTGTGACTGTTGGAGCAACTGCAACTGCAAACACATTCTTGAGCCTTAACACATTGTCAATCGTGGCACTTGGATTAATTGCCTTCGCATTCTCAACTGCAGGCGGATTGTTGTTAGGTAACATTATGTATTGGTTGACAAAGGGTAAGGTTAATCCTTTGATTGGCTCTGCAGGTGTTTCTGCAGTACCTATGGCGGCAAGAGTTTCACAGATGGTTGGACAAAAGGAAAATCCATCAAACTTCCTTTTGATGCACGCTATGGGTCCGAATGTTGCAGGAGTTATCGGTTCAGCGGTTGCTGCAGGCGTATTCTTGTCAATGTTTACTAATATATAAGTTAGGAGTGGAAAATATGGCAAATAAACCGGTTAAAATTACCGAAACAATATTAAGAGATGCTCACCAGTCTTTGATTGCAACCCGTATGACAACAGACGAGATTTTGCCTGCTGTTGAGATGCTTGACAAGGTTGGTTATCATTCATTAGAAGCATGGGGCGGAGCAACATTTGACTCATGTTTGAGATTTTTGAACGAAGACCCATGGGAAAGATTAAGAAAAATTAAAGATAAAGCAAAGAACACACCTTTGCAGATGCTTTTCAGAGGTCAGAATATTTTGGGATACCGCCACTATGCAGATGATGTTGTTGAATATTTTGTTCAAAAATCAGTTGCAAACGGTATTGACATAATTAGAATTTTTGATGCTTTGAATGATATTCGTAACTTGCAGACTGCAATCAATGCAACAAAAAAAGAGGGCGGTCATGTTCAGGCTGCGATTTCATATACAATCAGCCCTGTTCACGATATTGATTTCTTTGTAAAACTTGCAAAGGAATATGAAGATTGCGGTGCAGATTCAATCTGTATTAAGGATATGGCAGGTTTGTTAATTCCTTATGAGGCAGAAAAGTTGGTAACAGAGCTTAAAAAGGCAGTTAAAGTTCCAATTCAGCTTCATACTCACTATACATCAGGTGTGGCATCAATGACATATCTAAAGGCTATCGAAGCAGGTGTTGATGTAGTTGACTGTGCTTTGTCACCATTGTCAATGGGAACAAGCCAACCTGCAACAGAGCCATTGGTTAAGAGCTTGGAGGGAACTCCTTTTGAAACAGGCATCAACCTTGATGCTTTGACAGAGGTTGCTGACTACTTTAAGCCACTAAGAGAAAAGTATTTAGCAAGCGGCTTGATGAACACTAAAGTATTGGGTGTTGACATTAACACTTTGAAATATCAGGTACCTGGCGGAATGCTATCAAACCTTGTTTCACAACTAAAGCAACAAAATGCTGAAGACAAGTTTGATGAGGTGCTAAAGGAAATCCCAAGAGTAAGAGAAGACCTTGGCTGGCTTCCTTTGGTTACACCAACAAGTCAGATTGTCGGAACACAAGCTGTTTTGAATGTATTGATGGGCGAAAGATATAAGATGGTTTCAAAGGAAACAAAGGGTATCGTTAAGGGTGAATACGGAAGAACTCCTGTTCCGATTTCTGATGATTTCAGAAAGAAGATTATTGGTGACGAGGAACCAATCACCTGCAGACCTGCAGATTTGTTGAAGCCTGAATTGGACGATTTGAGAGAAAAATGTGCAAAATGGATTAAGCAGGACGAAGATGTTTTGAGTTATGCTTTGTTCGACCAGGTTGCAACGAAGTTCTTTGAAAACAGAGAGCCAAAGGTACAGGAAATCGAAGTTGAATTTATCTGATGGGCAAATAAATTGACGCATATCACTATTTTTTGCACAGGGCGGTACACAAGTACAGCACCTGTGCTGCAAACCAGCAATCTGCATTCAATTTCTCTACCCATTGGGAATGGTTATTTTGGAGAAATAAATCAAAGGAGAAAAAAACAATGGAAAGAAATGTTTATGATATTTTGATGGAGCGTGGCTTAATCGCACAAACAACACACGCTGAAGAAATAAGAGAACTTCTCGGAAAGGAGAAGGTTACATTTTATATAGGCTTTGACCCGACAGCAGACAGTCTTCA
>JAZNGS010000186.1:0-6540 GCA_045576555.1 Clostridia bacterium
TGTGTTTATCATTTCAAGTATAACTGATTTTTTAAATATAACTTTCATTTTTAAAAATCTCCTTTAATTATTCACATAAGGGGTATGTTGAAAAATTTAATGTGAATTTCTTACCTTCGTATGTAATATAATAATATTAATAGTAGTAATAGTAATAGTAGCGTGGATATGATGGATAATATAGGTTTTTGTGTTAAATGCGTGATTTTTTATCCGATTTTTTGTGTTAATAAGTTGTTATTAATTTGTAGTTATTAACAGGTAAAAATGGGACAAAATATTAATTAACTCTAAATCCACCCATTATTAACATATTTATCAACATCAGTTTGGAAGAAGGTCTTTTGTTATGAAATCAACTTCAGCCTTTAAGTTAGAATCAGACTGAATGTTTTTCATAATTCTGTCAACTCCGTGGATAACGGTTGTTCTATCTCTTTCAAACACCTTTGCTATTGTTACAAAGTTCATATCGGTAAGAGTTTTGCAAAGATACATTGCAATATGACGAGGAAGAACAAGCTCTTTTACTCTTGATGAGCCTTTTATTTCATCAACTGACAAGTGATAAAATTCACCAACTGCCTCAATTATAGCCTGTGGTGTTAATTTAATTTCATCAGGAATAATAGATGCAAGAGCAAATTCTGCCAAATCAATATCAATTTCCTTATGAGAAATGCCTGCATAAGCAATGATTTTTGACAATGCACCCTCTAATTCTCGTACATTAGAGTTAATTCTCTGTGCAATATATTCATAAATTTCATCATCAATATCAATATTAAAGCTCTCGGCTTTCTTCTTTAGGATTGCCACTCTTGTTTCATAATCAGGCAAAGAAATATCAATAGTTAATCCCCATTCAAAACGAGTTCGTAATCTTTCTGCAAGTGTTATTAATTCTTTCGGCTTTCTGTCACTTGTCAAAACGATTTGCTTGTTTTTCATATGTAAATCATTGAAGGTATAGAAAAATTCTTCCTGTGTTGCATCTTTTCCTTCGATAAACTGAACATCATCGACCAAAAGAACATCAACATTTCGATAGTGTCTTTTGAATTCCTCCATATTTTTTTCTTTCATAAATGTAATCATATCGTTAGTGAATTTTTCACTTGTTACATACAAAACATTCATAGATGGGTTTCTTTTTAAAATTTCGTTACCGATTGCTTGCATAAGATGAGTTTTTCCCAATCCGGATTTTCCATAAATAAAAAGAGGATTATTGTTTTGAGCAGGGAAATTCACAACATTTTGTGCAGCAGCAAATGCATATGAATTAGATTTTCCAACGACAAAGTTTTCTAAAGTATATCTTTCGTTAAGATTTGAATTATTGAAATCGTGAACAATATTCTCTGTCTTGTCATCAACCATTGAGGTAGTTTCAGGAGGTTGATATGATGAGTGAGACAAAGATTGAGAAGAGGTGTTTATTGTTACATTCAAAGTTACAGCTTGTCCAACTACTTTAGACAAACAATCTTCAATAATCTTTTTATACTTAATTGCAATCATATTTTTCTTGGTGGGAAGAGATACTCCCAAGGTGAGTATATTAGAGTCAAATGATAAAACGATTGCATCTTTTAAATAAGTATTATAGCTAACCTCTGAATTAATTACTTTGATTATGTAAGGCTTTGCGAGGGACCATAGTTCATTTTTGTCCATTATAAAATTTTCTCCTTTCTTTAAAAATTATCGTAAATTATATTATATCACAAAATCGTAAAAATTTCAATTGGAATATTGTAAGAAAAAATGTGTTAATATTTATGAAAAAATAATAGGATTATCAAGATTCTTAATTAACTCTTGACAGGATTTTAGTTTATTTACATTTAAATCTTTTGTCCAATGAGTGTCCGAGCCTATGGAAACTGTGATACCGCTTAATTTTATTATTTCTTGCTTTTCTTTATTTGTTATAAAATCATAATAGTAGTCATAATTACCCGATGTGTTTATTTCCCAGAAAATATCATTTTCTTTCATAATTTTGATAATATCAAGACCATATCTTTTTGAAAGTGAGAAAATATCTGTGTGTGCAAAACCTTTTGGCATTTTAAAAAGTTTAACCCATTCTAAAAATTCATAAAAATCCATCGCAATCGGCGAATCAAGACATTCAAAAAGACAGTAATCAAGATTTTTAATTGAAGATAAAATTAAATCGCGCGGTTCGGGCCTTGTCCCAATTTCAAGTCCGCACAAAACCTCGATTTTTCCCTTATATTTTCTTTTGCACTCGTTAACAGTTCTTATATATTCGGTAATACCGGAGCCAATGGAAAATTGATGGTCACAAATTCCGACCACCTCAATTCCTTTTGACATAGCATTTTCTATTATTTCTTCACAACTGTTCATTCCGTCATAGGAAAAGGTTGTGTGATTATGTAAATCAGTTAGTTTCATATTATTCACCAAATTGTTTTTTTATATATTGTATCATAAATACAAAAAAAACACAATTAATATATTGAAAAATTTTTAATATTGTTATATAATGGAATAAGCAAGGAAAAGGAGTAGATATGATGAAAATTTTAATAACAGGCGGAGCAGGATACATAGGAAGCCATACATGCGTTGAGCTTTTAAATGAGGGTTACGAAATTGCAGTTTTGGATAACCTTGATAATTCAAGTGAAAAGAGTCTTGATGTGGTTAAGAAAATCACAGGCAAAGATTTTAAATTTTATGAGGTTGATTTGTTGGATTATGATGCAGTTGAAAAGGTTTTTAGTGAAAATGAATTTGATTCTGTTATTCACTTTGCAGGATTGAAAGCTGTCGGAGAATCAACTAAAATTCCGATAAGATATTATCACAACAATATCACAGGAACTCTTAACCTTGTTGATATTATGCAAAAGCACAATGTGTTTAACCTTGTGTTCTCATCATCTGCAACAGTTTATGGAATGCCAAAAACTGTGCCGATTACAGAAGATTTCCCATTGTCAACAACTAACCCATACGGATCAACAAAGTTGATGATTGAAAATATATTAGAGGATGTTTATAAAGCAAATAACAAGTGGTCAATAACACTTTTGAGATACTTTAACCCAATCGGTGCGAACAAGTGCGGAGATATGGGTGAGGACCCAAGAGGTATTCCAAATAATCTTTTGCCATATATTGCACAGGTCGCAGTTGGAAAGCTTGAAAAGCTCCATGTTTTCGGCAATGATTATAATACTGCTGACGGAACAGGTGTGAGAGATTATATCCATGTGGTTGATTTGGCTTGGGGACACTTGAAGGCTATTGAAAAGAGAACAGGTGTTTCAGGAGTTCATATCTATAACCTGGGAACAGGAAAAGGATATTCGGTATTGGAGCTTATGCACGCATTTGAAGAGGCTTGCGGAAAGAAAATTCCTTATCAAATTGACCCAAGAAGACCTGGTGATATTGACGAATGTTACGCTAATCCTCAAAAAGCTAAAGAAGAGCTTGGCTGGGAAGCAAAAAGAGATGTTAAGGAAATGTGCGAGGATAGCTGGAGATGGCAAAGTAAGCATCCAAACGGATTTAATGATTAATAGAATGAAAAGTTCTAAGATAACACAATGTGCTATTCTTTCGGCACTTGCAATTGTTTTTGGATATATTGAAATGCTTATCCCCCTCCCTGTTGCACTGCCTGGAGTCAAGTGGGGATTGGGGAACATAGTTGTTCTGGTCGCAATTTATATGCTCGGGAAAAAATATGCCTTTTTCATTATGCTGATTAAGGTGTTCGTCTCTTCCCTATTATTTTCGGCTCCATCGGTTATGCTTTATTCGCTTTCTGGCGGAGTTTTGAGTTTTGTGCTAATGACAGTGTTAAAAAAATATAATTTTCACATTATAACTGTCAGCATCGGAGGCGGAATATTTCATAATATAGGACAGTTAATTTGTGCATCAATTATGATGAGAACACTAACAGTTTTTTCATATCTCCCTATATTAGTGCTTTGCGGTGTGGTGAGTGCGGTTGTGACGGGAATTTGTGCTAGTGTAATATTAAAAAGAATAAAAAAAGGAATGGTTTAACCATTCCTTTTTATGTCCCTACTGCAAAAGAACAACTCCGCTTGCCATAACACAAAGTGTTAAAAACAATACAGAAATTCCGCCTGGAATATTTCTATTTTTAAAACACCAGATGCTAAAGAAAAAAGTCCGCACAACAGTAATCAAAATTGCAATTAATATGAATAAGGATATAACCATAACAAAACTCCTAACTCTCTGAACTTCTCATTGTGAGGCCTGTTCGCCTTATGCTGAACTCTACCTCGCACTCAAATTCTGCCTTTTCATATGCTTTGTTCCAATCAAAATTTTCAAATTCGTCGTTTGTCAAAAAAAGCATTTTTGCGTTTTTTCCAAAGCCTACAACATCTGATTTAAATTCCTTTGCAGTTTTTTCTAAAAATTTTTGTGCATATTCCCTTATATATTCCGAAGAATTTTCTTCAAACTCCGAAAGGTTATTTTCTACCATATAGTCACCCGGCACTGTCATAAAATTTCCTTCAAGGAAAAGAGATATTTTTATTTTTGGCACGCCGTTTTCCAATTTTATTTTAATTTCCGGTTTTTTGCGTTGTTCAATTCTTATTGTTGCGGGGTTATTTGGCGACTTGGGGACATATAAAACGGAGTATCCGCTTATATACCGACCTGTTAAAATATTTAAAATCTGACTTTCAATTCCTGATAGAGTCGAAATCATTTTATCGTCTTTAAAAACTGCAGTACCTATTACTTCGCTCTCATTTTGTTTTTCAATGTCAAGATTTCCTGCAACATATTCTTTCATATGATATTCAAAGCCGCTTTCGTTGATAGGAACTTTGATGTCTTTGGTTGAAGATGGCTGTGGTGATTGTGACTGATTTTCACCGCCCGAACTGCCTTGAGACCCACCGCCCGAACCGCCTTGTGAACTCTCTCCTCCTGAACTTCCCTGCGAGCTTTCCCCGCCAGAGCTTTTTTTAGAGCCTTTTCCGACTCCCACATATGGCAGAGTATTTTGTTCGGTATTGGATTTTAAATTTGCAAAAACTGTTCCGACATCATTTTTGGGGATATATGAAGAATTTGGACTTTCAAAAATCAGCCTGTAATATTTCACAGGGTTAATTTCCACAACCGGCTTTACCGACTCAAGATATTTCCCTGCTTCCCCCTGGCTCACGCAAAAGAAAACTGTCGGTCGCAAGTCCGTGCTTCTTCCCACTGTGTCAACAATTTTCCCTATTCCCTCTTTTGCAATATCACTTGATAAAACTATTATCTTTGTGTGAGAGAGTGTGAAAGTTTTGCTGATTACATGATTTGCGACATTGACTGCAGAATAAATGGACGGAGCCTCAACCTTAACTGTTCCGATTGTTTGTTCTCCGCTTCCTCCCTCTTCCGATGAGCCGCCTGAGATTTGAGTCGGTCTTGCGAATTGTAAAGTGAAATTATAAAGGCTGTCGTCCTGTCCTTTGTCAATTCCTATTGCAACCACATATGCCAAATCGTTTGGCTCGATATAATCATAACAGCCTGATAAAAGAGAAACTACACAAATTAATGAAATTATTTTTTTTATCTTCAATTTGTTTTTTCCTCCTTTTTCTTCTTTTTGTTAAATGCCAGAATAAGCACCGCAGGCAGTATAAATGCAACAGGTATTGACAAAACAGATGCAATGTTTTGCATTCCGAGCATTTTGACTGTTGAAGACGGAAGAAACGAAACTGCACTAATAATAACACAAAATGGTAAGATGAGAGGCTTATAGTATTTCAAATCAAATGCTTCTTTCCAAATTCTTGAAAAACAAAACAAATACAGTGCAGAATACAAAAATATATCCATTGCCCACACAAATTCAAAAAATGCCTCAAGCCTTTGAAAGAAATCTCCTATCTTAATAAGTCTTGTCATCTGGTAGACAGGAAACATAAACTCTTGTGATGAGGGATATGCGTAAACAAGATTATAAAAAAGCACGATTAAGACATTTATGATTGAACTTATCACTAACGCAGTTTTTGACGCAGAGCTTACCCTGTCGTAGTTTTTGCAAAGGGGTAGCAGAATAAATAGAACTATAATGTCCGAAAAAATTCCGACAGAGGATAACCCCTCAACAAAAATATTATATATCCCCTTTCCTAAAACAGGAAAGATGTTTGAAACATCAATATTTGGTAGCAACAGGATAAAACATAGCGCCAAAAAGAGTCCTGAAATGGGCACTATTATTGAGTGAATTCTTGCTATTGAGAAAATGCCCATATATGCTCCGAACACAAGCGCCACAGCCATTATCAAAAGGATAAGGCGAGTTGGAGTAAGAGGCAAAAAAACAGTTTTTATTGATTCGGGCAGAGTGCGCATTGTCAGCGATGCATTAAATAATAACACAGCTGGCAAAACAATGCCCACAACAATTTTTAAGGGCCTACCCCCTACCTCTTTGCTTAATTCAATTATGCTCTTCATTTCGGACTTCTTGTAAAGAGAAATTAC
>JAZNGS010000187.1:0-1702 GCA_045576555.1 Clostridia bacterium
ACTTCTATGAGGCTTTTTAACCCATATTCCATTTTAACAATTCCGAAAAATCGTTTATGTAATAGTCCGAAATCCCTTTTATTTCTTCAGTATAATCCTCAGAGGAACTGTCATAAACTCCGCACACCTTCATTCCTGCAAGTGATGCAGTTTTATCGGCATTATAATTATCGTCAAGAAAAAGTATATTGCCTATCGGTTCGCCTATTCTTTTGGACGCCATTTTGTAAATTTCGACATTTGCTTTTGTTGTTCCAAAATCATCACACGACCATACATTTGAAAACAAATCAAACATTCCGAGTCTTCTGAGGCACACATCAAGCACTGTATGAGGACTTGCAGTCAACACATTAAGACTTGCCCCTTGCTTTTTAAGGCTTTTTAGAACTTCTATAACATTTGCTTTTGCCTGAATTCTATATGCATATTCATCATATATATATCTGTTCATAAGTTCAAGGATTTTATCTTCGGTCATTTTTAATCCAAGTTGCTTGTTATAATATCTGGCAGTACCTGAGTATCCCAGTGGTGTAATTGTCTTTATAATATCACTATTGTACTTTATATTATTTTCGTCCAGTATTCTTAACATAACAGCTATGAACGAAGGCATTGAATCAACCAGTGTGCCATCAAAGTCAAATAAAAATGTCTTGAATCTCATTACTATATCTCCTTTTTGGATGCTATTTCACTCCATAGTGTGAATCCCAGAATCATAAATCCGCCTATAATCTGAAAAACCGTCATATACTCACCCAGCCAGAATACACTTACCAGGACTGCAACCAATGGATCAATATAGCTCAACATAGCTACCTTTTGACCGGGCAAACTTTCAAGTGAAGAAAAATACATACAGTATGTGATACCCGTGTGTACAAATCCCACCACCAGAAGAGATATCCATCCTACTCCATCAAGTCCTCCAAGATTAAAGCCACTCGTCAATGCTACATATGGCACAAGCACAATAACAGCATTGTGGTGGGTAAGTGTTCCATCAAGAACCATAGCAACAACTTTTATACTATCTGTATTCATTTATTAATAACACATCATAACAATGTAGAAATATTGTATCTGCTATTAATGTTATATCATCCGTGGGTTTCATTCATATGACTACTTTAGATTTGTTAAATTGTATTTTTTTAATTCTAAATCATAAATCACTCTGGCAATTGCATTTTCTTCATTGCTTACAGTTATGAAATCCGCTGCTTTCAAGGCATCCTTACACGCATTAGAAACCGCAATCCCTATTCCTGCTGTCTTAAACATTGAAATGTCATTATTATAATCGCCTATTGCAACTGTTTTATCAGCATCAATATTTAAGTGCTGACAGAGTTTTATTATAGATGTTCCCTTTCCAATTCCTTTTGGTAAAATCTCAAACAAGGTTTGCTCAGAACGAATAAAATCAAATTCATTTGCCAGAGGGTGTGTGTTTAACATTTTCTCTATCCTTTGGATTGTATCTTCGCTTTCGCTCCCAAAAAGAATTTTTGCAATTGGTTCTTTTACATCATTATAATGACAAACTATATTTTCAAGCTTTGTTATTTCTCTGAATTTTTTCATTATTTCATTTTCTCTGCAAAAATATGTTTTATAAAATGTGTTAACCTGAATTCCTACATCGGTAAAATTATCATCAATATGCTTTATAAGCTCAATTACATTCCCGGGC
>JAZNGS010000188.1:0-5141 GCA_045576555.1 Clostridia bacterium
TTAACAGGAGTTTATGTTGTTGCAGGCGGATATATGGCAACTGCAATTAACGATTTTATACAAGGGATTATAATGCTTTTTGGTATTGTTGCAGTGATAGCAGCGGTACTTAACTTAAATGGCGGATTTATGGGATCATTGGAAGCACTTGCACGAGTTGAAGATATAGCAGTTTCAACAACTCCTGGTGTGTTTGCATCATTCTTCGGACCTGACCCGTTAAGCCTTTTGGGAGTTGTGATTTTAACATCATTGGGTACCTGGGGGTTGCCTCAAATGGTTCAAAAGTTCTATGCGATTAAAGATGAAAAAGCAATTACAAAGGGTACAATAATTTCAACCTTGTTTGCTTTAATTGTTGCAGGCGGTTGTTACTTCCTCGGCGGTTTCGGAAGAATTGTTGAAGTTTCAAATATTACAAATGCACAGGGAGCAGTGGTTTATGATGCAATTATCCCTGCTATGCTTGAGAACTTGCCTGATATACTTATTGCAATTGTTATTATTTTAGTGCTTTCTGCTTCAATGTCTACACTCTCATCACTTGTTATGGCATCAAGCTCAACTTTGACACTTGATCTGATAAAAGACAATATTGTAAAGAAAATGAGTGAGAAAAAACAAGTATTGGTCATGAGAATTTTTATTGTAGTATTTATTGCAATCTCTGCAATAATTGCCATTATGCAGGTTAAGAGTGCCAACAACTTCATCGCGCAGCTTATGGGCGTATCATGGGGTGCTTTGGCTGGTGCTTTCCTTGCACCATTCTTATATGGACTCTACAGCAAAAAGACTACAAAAGCATCAGTTTATGCTTCAATTATATTTGGCGCAGGAATAATGGTTTTAAATCTTTTTGCAAGAAGCTCATTCCCAACAATCTTGCAATCACCTATTAACTGCGGTGCATTTGCAATGCTTGCAGGATTAGTGATTGTTCCGATTGTGAGTTTGTTCACAAAGAAACCAGATAAACAACTTGTTGAAGATGCGTTTTCGTGTTATAGTAAACAGGTGGTAACATCAGCTAAAGATACTCTTGGAGAGTAAATATAGATTATAGGTAATTGCAGATTTTTCTGTAATTACCTAAAACTTTTATATGGAGGAAGATAAAATGCCTATTACAGAACTATTAAAGAGAAATGCCGAGCTTTATCCTGATGATGTTGCGTTGGTTGAAATAGCTCCGCAAATGCTTGAAAAGGCAAGGATAACATGGAAGGAATATTCTCTCATCCAGCCAAATCCTGACGAGAGCGGAAGACAGGAAATGACCTGGAAAGAGTTTGATAAAGCTGCTAATCGTTTTGCAAATTTGTTGCTTTCAAGAGGAATAAAAAAGGGTGATAAGGTTGCAATTTTGTTGATGAACTGTCTTGAGTGGTTGCCTATTTATTTTGGTGCATTAAAGGCAGGTGCATTGGCAGTTCCGCTAAATTACAGGTATACAGCTGATGAAATCAAATATTGTCTTGAATTATCCGAGTCGGATGTTTTGATTTTTGGTCCTGAATTTATTGGCAGAGTTGAGGAAATTTGCGACAGGTTGCCGAGAGTTTCACAAATTTTTTATGCAGGTAAGAATTGTCCTACATTTGCAGAAAGTTATGATAAGCTTGTTACATATTGTTCGTCTAAAGATCCTGAAATTGATATATGTGATGAAGATAATGGCGCGATTTATTTCTCATCAGGAACAACAGGTTTTCCAAAGGCAATTTTACATAAGCATAAGAGTCTTGTTCATTCTGCAATTGTTGAGCAAAAGCATCATTCTCAAGGGAGAGAGGATACATTCCTTTTAATTCCTCCGCTTTATCATACAGGTGCTAAAATGCATTGGTTTGGAAGTCTTGTTGCAGGTTCAAAAGCGGTTTTACTAAAGGGTATCAAACCAGAATGGATTATAAAAGCGGTTTCGGAGGAAAAGTGTACTATTGTCTGGCTTTTAGTTCCGTGGGCACAGGATATATTGGATGCTATTGACAGAGGAGAAATAGAGCTTGATAAATACGAATTGGAACAATGGAGATTGATGCACATAGGTGCACAGCCTGTTCCGCCAAGTTTGATTAAGAGATGGAGAGAAAAATTCCCGAACCACGAATATGACACAAACTATGGACTAAGCGAATCAATTGGACCTGGTTGCGTACACCTTGGAGTAGAAAATATCCATAAAGTCGGAGCAATCGGCAAGGCTGGCTTTGGCTGGGAAACAAAAATCTGCAAGCCTGATGGCACAGTTGTTGAAAAAGGCGATGTTGGTGAGTTGGCAGTCAAGGGTAACGGTGTTATGACCTGCTATTATAATGACGAAAAAGCAACCAACGAGGTCTTAAAGGACGGATGGTTATATACAGGCGATATGGCTATGGAGGATGAAGACGGATTTATCTATCTTGTTGACAGAAAGAAAGATGTCATCATTTCAGGCGGAGAGAACTTGTATCCTGTTCAAATTGAGGACTTTATGAGAAAACACGGAGCAATTAAGGATGTTGCAGTTATTGGACTTCCTGATGCAAGGCTTGGTGAAATTGCAGCCGCAATTATTGAAATCAAGGAAGGCTTTAGTGTGACAGAAGAAGAGATTAATGAATTTTGTCGTGAATTGCCTAAATATAAGCGTCCGAGAAAAATTATTTTTGCAGAGGTTCCGAGAAATCCAACAGGCAAGATTGAAAAGCCGAAACTTCGTGAAATTTATTGCGGAGAAAGTCTTGTTGCTACACAAATAAAAGGATAAAACTCTTTACACAAATGTCAGAATATGATACAATATATCATATAAAATCGAAAGGAATGGGTGAATATGAAAAAACTTATGCTTGGAAATGCGGCGGTTGCACGCGGAGCATATGAGGCTGGTGTTACAGTTGTAGCATCATACCCGGGTACACCAAGTACGGAAATTACTGAAAATATAGTTAAATATGATGAAATATATGCGGAATGGTCACCAAACGAAAAGGTGGCAGGTGAGGTTGCAATCGGTGCATCAATCGGTGGTGCAAGAGCAATGTCTTGTATGAAACATGTGGGTTTGAATGTTATGGCTGACCCTGTGTTCACAGCAAGCTACACAGGTGTTAACGGAGGTTTGGTTTTCTGCGTGGCAGATGACCCTGGAATGCACTCATCACAAAATGAACAAGACTCAAGACACTATGCAAAGGCTGCAAAGCTCTTGATGCTTGAACCATCAGACAGTGCAGAATGTAAAGAGTTTACGAAAAAGGCTTTTGACATTTCCGAACAATTTGACACTCCTGTTATAGTAAGACTTTCAACAAGAGTTTCGCATTCTCAAGGACTTGTTGAGGAAAATGAAAGAGCGGAGCATGACATTGGCGAATATGAAAAGAATATTGCAAAATATGTTATGATGCCTGGCAATGCTATAAAGCGCCATGTGGTTGTTGAAGAAAGAGCAAAGGCTGAAATTGAATTTGCAGAAAACACTGATTTAAACAAGGTTGAAATCAACTCCGATAAAATTGGTGTAATCACATCAGGTATCTCATATATGTATGCTAAAGAAGCGTTGGGAGATAGAGTTAGTTATTTAAAACTTGGTATGGTTTACCCGATGCCTGAAAAACTAATTAAGGATTTTTGCCAAAAGCACGAAACAGTATTTGTTATCGAAGAGCTTGACCCATTCATCGAAGAACATTGTAAGGTTCTTGGCTTAAATGTAATTGGCAAAGAAAAGTTTACTGTGCTTGGCGAATACACACCTAAAATGATTAAAAAGGCAGTATTTAATGAGGATAGTGCAGAATTTAATACAATAGACGAAACAATCCCTGTAAGACCGCCTGTTATGTGTGCAGGCTGTCCTCACAGAGCAACATTCTATGTTTTGAAGAAGCTAGGTCTTGTTGTAAGCGGTGATATCGGTTGTTATACATTAGGTGCAGTTGCACCTTTGGCAAGTGTTGACTCAACAATCTGTATGGGTGCAAGTGTGAGTGCGGCATTGGGTATGGCAAAGGCAAGAGGAAACGAGTTTAATAAAAGATTAGTTTCTGTAATTGGTGATTCAACATTTATGCATTCAGGAATCACAGGCCTTATTGATATCGTATATAACAAAGGAAACAATACTGTCATTATTCTTGATAACTCAATCACAGGTATGACAGGTCATCAGGATAACCCAACAACAGGCTTGACAATAAGAAAAGAGCCAACAAAGCAGGTTGACCTTGAGCTTTTGGCAAAGGCTGTGGGAATTGACAGAGTTGTGGTTGCTGACCCATTTGATTTAAAGAATTTTGAAAAAGTTGTTAAAGAAGAAGTTGAGGCTTTAGAGCCATCAGTTATTATTGCTCAAAGACCTTGCGCACTTTTGAAGACAGTTAAATACACAGGTCACTGCAAAATTGGTGATAACTGCAAAAACTGCAAGATGTGTATGAAACTTGGTTGTCCTGCAATTTCTGTTAAGGACGACAAGGTTGTAATAGACGAAACACAATGTAACGGTTGCGGACTATGTATAAATGTATGTCCGTTTGGTGCAATTTCAAAGGAGGACTGATTTTATGACAAAGAATATTATGATAGTTGGTGTCGGCGGTCAGGGAACTCTTTTGGCAAGCAGAATTCTTGGAAATACTGTTATTGGCGAGGGTTACGATGTTAAGCTTTCAGAGGTTCACGGAATGAGCCAAAGAGGCGGAAGTGTTGTGACTTATGTTAAGTATGGTGAAGAAGTATACTCACCAATTATTGGCGAGGGTGAAGCTGATATTATATTGGCTTTTGAAATGCTTGAAGCATACAGAGCCTTGCCTTATCTTAAAAAAGGCGGAGTTATGATTGCAAACACTCAAAACATATCTCCAATGCCTGTTATAACAGGTGCAATGCAGTATCCTGAAAATATTGAAGAAAAATTGAGTGAAAAAATCAATCTTGTTAAGGTTGATGCATTGCAAAAAGCAAAAGAGGCAGGAAATATCAAAGCTGTTAATGTTGTGTTGATTGGTGTTATGGCTAAAAACACAGACATAGCTTATGAAAAATGGATTGAAACAATCAAAACTACTGTTCCTGAAAAGTTTTTGGATGCTAATTTGAAGGCATTTGATTTGGGATATAATTTGTAATTCGGACTAACAGGG
>JAZNGS010000189.1:0-15957 GCA_045576555.1 Clostridia bacterium
AATTGTGAGAAACGCAATCACCGACAAAGCAAGCTTTGTTTTTATTGCACACAATCATCCGAACGGACTGTTAATTCCGTCAGAAAATGATATAGAGGTTACAAAAACTGTCTGTGAGGCTCTTGCCTTGGTGGAAGTTCCAGTTTTTGAGCATTATATTGTGACTAATAAGGATTGTTTCGGCATAATAAAGGGTTGCGGGTTATTTATAGAAAAGTAAATTTTTTTGTCCTGACTTGAAACGAACTTTGTCGGATTTTGGTGAAAGGAGATAATTCAATGAAGAAAAATATTTTAATTGGGATTTTTTCACCGATGTTTTTCTTTTTGATAGTAAATATAATGCGGTATACTATATTAGCAGGTGAACACAGCGAAGAATTTGCAGTACTACATAACTTGATGATTATCTTTTTGCCAGCTGTGCCAGGTGTAGCTCTTATGTTTTTGCTAATAAGAAGTTCGATGAGGGAATATTTCGAGTCGCTTAGCATTTGTTTTTGGATATCTTTTATTGTAATGATAGTTTATATGTTTTCTGGAATAGAGCTGAAGATTTATACCACAATCACAGGATACGAAGAACTAGGCTTGGGGGATGGTTTGATAACGGTTGTTACAATGGGTTATTATCTGATTTCTTGTTTTGTGGGTTCTGTTGTCGCAGGTGTGGCTACATATATAAAGAAAAGAAAAACGATACAAATTATGGAATAATAATGATAAATTAGTCTGCTGATTTATAATATTTACATATGCTATCGGGAGCGAGAAAATCCAGTATTATCGCGGGTTCTGATGTAGTTAGTTTAGGAGAATCAGTTAAAAACAAATAAAATTATTTTTTTTGGTCCTAATTTGATAAGAAACTAGTAAGGATGTCGAAAAATGTTGAAAAATAAGAGGGTGTTTATATGAAACTTCATATTGGTATGCGAAAGGTAAAAAGCCTTATTGCTTTGACGGTCTCATTTATAATATGGCAGTTGATACGTGTTTTTCTTCCAATGCTGGAAACACATCCTATTTTTGCATATATTTATTCGGTAATAGAAATTCGTGAGACGCCTGATAAAACAAAAAAATTTGGGAGATTACGAATAAAAGCAACTTTTGTAGGGCTTATAGTAGGGCTTGTTTTTGTAACATTATCAGTTTTAGTAACATCTAAAATAAATGGGGAAATGTGGCATATTTTAACAGAACTTTTATTTATTTTGCTTGCGACACTCATTTCACTTTTAATTGCTGAAAATGCAAAATGCGGAAATTTTTGTGGAATTGCCGCAATTATATCTATTATCTGTATGGTTTCTCATAATGAAGAAGATATTTATCTTTATGCGATAATGCGTGTTATTCAAACACTTATAGGTGTTTTCTCGGCAATGTTTATAAATGTATTCATAAAAAAAGGGGAAAATTGAGATTTTATATATGTCATAAATAACTCGATATGTTGCAATCAACTCGATATGTCGCTAACGCGACGAGATTTATATTATATCGAGTTTTGCGCAAAGCGAAAAATATATAGATTTTACGAAGTGAAAATATTGAGCAATCTTTAGATTACATATCGCCAAAAAACTTGGCATCTAGATTATACAGTCTTTATAAAGAGATATTTTTGCTGAAATAAAATATTAAAATACTTGATTTTACGAATAAATAGTGATATAATTCATAATAGAGTAGTATTTTTAAAATTTAAAAGGTGATATAAATGAATATAAATGAGATAATATCAGATAAAACTGATAAATTAAGAATAATCCAAGAACTTGTTCCGGGTAAACAAATTACCTTGGCGCATATTATTGCTGCGCCTGATAAGATAGTTTATCAAAAGTTGGGACTAAACCCTGACATTGACTATAACAAATCAGCAATTGGAATTTTGACTGTGAGTCCTGCTGAAACTGCTGTTATTGCAGCAGACATAGCAATAAAGACATCAAACGTTGAGCTTGGATTTGTTGACAGATTCAGCGGAACTTTGATTGTTACAGGTATGGTTTCTGACACACAGGCGGCAATTGAGGCAGTTGTTAAATACATCCGTGACACCCTTGGATTCTCGGTTTGTGAGGTCACAAGAACATAATGAAAAAAATTATACTGATTGGTAGAAGCGAAAGTGGGAAAACTACTTTAACTCAAGCCTTAAAAGGTGAAAAGATAAAATACCACAAAACTCAATACACAAATCATTATGATGTGATAATAGATACGCCGGGAGAATATATACAAACCAAAAATCTTGGTGCGGCGCTTGCTATGTATACTTTTGAGGCAAAGGTTGTGGGACTTTTAATCAGTGCAACAGAGCCATATTCCCTTTTTCCACCTTGTATAACACCTCATGCAAACCGTCCTGTTATTGGAATAATAACAAAAATTAATGATAAGGGTGCAAATGTTAAACAGGCAGAAAATTGGCTCAAACTTGCAGGCTGTGAGGAAATTTTTAAGGTGGATTCTGTCACAGGAGAGGGAGTATTTAAAATATTTGAATATTTGAAGGAAGAAGGAGATGTTCTTCCTTGGGAAAAAGGAGTTGATTTGAATGGAACTGAATGAAACAATGAAGATTAACCTTGAACACGACAGGGCTGATGAGGTTCGTGAAATAATGAGTGATGTATATAATGCATTGACTGTCAAGGGTTATGACCCTATCAGCCAGATAGTCGGTTATATAATTTCAGGGGACCCGACATATATCACAAGCTATAACTCCGCCCGTTCAAAGATAGTTAAGGTTGAAAGAGACGAACTTTTGGAAGAATTAGTGAAGCACTATATAAAGGCGCTTTGATGATATTGGGGAGGATAGATAACTATGATAGACTTTCATTCGCATATTTTGCCTCATATGGATGATGGTGCGCAGAATGTACAAATCAGTCTTGATATGCTTGCAGATAGTTACCTCCAGGGAGTACGCACAGTTGTTGCAACACCTCATTGTATAATCACAAAAGAAGAAGATATTGATATTTTTTTAGAAAGACGAAATGATAGCTACAAAGAGCTTATGAGTGCAATTGCGCTTGATGAAAGGGATTTTCCTGATATTGTTTTGGGCTGTGAAGCGCAGATTGCCGGAGGAATTACAAACCTTGAAAAAATGCGCGAGCTTTGTATTTTTGATACCAATTATATATTAATTGAAATGCCATACAGGAAATGGAACGAGGATTGCTTTGATTATCTTTATGGGCTGTTGATAAAAGGTATGAAACCAATCATTGCTCATATTGAGAGATATATGAACAGAAGAAATGAGTTTCACAATTTCTATGCACTTGATTTGATCTATCAGGTGAATGCTGATTCTTTCCTTTCTCCATTTTTAAGAAGAAATATTCCTGACCTTTTTACTATGGGAAGTGTTCAGCTTTTAGGCAGTGATATGCATAATTTGTCCAGACGACCTTCGAGAATGGGGTTTGCAAAGGACAGAATAATAAAGAGTTATGGGATTGAAAGATTTAATTTATTGATGGAAAATGCAGAGCTTGTTCTAAAAAATGAGCCTGTTGAAAGAATAAGATATGAACAAATGTCATTCTTTAAAAAGCTAAAAGTATAAAAACAGGGTGCCAAAGCACCCTGTTTTTTATAAGGAATTATATTTATCTCATCATATCAAAGGCAGTGTCTATCACGCTTCCGACACTTCTGAAAATTCCTTTTGTTTTTCTTTTTATTTTGTTTTTTTGTTTTTCGCTGATTGGCTCAAATATAACTGTTGCTGCCGCACCAACAAGCATACCTGTTGCAATTCCTTTTGCAAAATCCGAATATCTCACTTATCTCACTCTCCGTTTTTTATTTTTAAGAATACAACAAAGCATTCTCATATATTTTATTATGCGATAAATAAACAAATTTTAAACAACAAAAATATGCATTAATTAATTTATGTTAAATTTTTAAAATCTGCTTGACTATAGTTAATTATTGTTATAAAATTTATATAAAAATAGAGTTTGGAGGAAAAATAATGGCAAATATAAAAGCTTTTTGCGGATATAGATATAATACCGAAAAAATTGACAATCTTGGCTTGGTTATTGCGCCTCCATATGACACTGTGTCAGATGAGGAACTTAATATATATTATAATGCTAATGAACATAACATAATAAAGGTGTCTAAAGGTATTTCTGCCGATGATGATAATGAAAATAACAATGTTTATACAAGAGCTGCAGATTATCTTAACAAATGGATAGAAGAAGACATTTTAATAAGAGATGAAAAACCTGCCCTATATTTATATGAACAACGAGTGAATTATAATGACACAATGTTTGTAAATCATGGAATTGTATCTTTGCTGGAGCTTTCAGAGCTTCAGGACAACGAAGTTTTGACCTGTGAACTTCCGTCTGTCACAACTATTGCTGACAGATACAATTTGCTCTCTGCAACAAACGCAAATATTGATATGATAAGCTGTATGTATATTGACCCTGAAAAAAATCTCTCCTCTTTGCTTGCAGAACTTTCTGATGAAGATCCTGATATGGAGTTTACAACAGAGGAAAAGGTTATTGATGCAATGACAACTCATAAAATCTGGACAATAACTGATACTAAAACAATTGACTTTATAACAGAGTCAATGAAGAGCAAAACATTGTTTATAACCGATGGTCATAACAGATATGCAACTGCCTTGGAATACAAGAAATATTGCAAGGAAAATGACAAAAATTATAACGAAAATTCAGGCTGCAACTATATTATGGCATGGAGCACAAATGCATATGGAAACAGAATGGTGCAACTGCCTGTTCACAGAATGCTCTCAAGCGAGAAAAAGTTTAATGAGGATTTTTTCATCGCCTGTGCACAAGATAATTTTAAAATTGAGAAAATAATTGTTGACACTTCATTCGATGACATTACAGATACTATGAAAAAACTTATCTCGACTGCAAGAATGGAAACAAAATTCGGAGTTTATTGCGGTGGAAATTATTTTTATCGCTTAACCCTTCAGGATAAAAATATTATGAAGACAATTTTGCCTGACAAATCGACCGCTTACGGAAACCTTGATGTCACTGTTTTTAATAAGTTGATTTTAGAGGATATTTTGAATATTAAAAAGGAAGACTATGATAAGTATATTAAATACACAAAAAGAGCGACAAAGGGTACATTGGCAGTGAGCAACAAGGAAGTATCCTGCTTGTTTATCTTAAACCCTGTGAAAGCCGAGCAGATAAGAGAAGTTGCTCTTTCCGGCGATGTTATGCCTGACAGGTCTATTTACATATTCCCAAAACCTGCAACAGGTGTAATTATAAATAAATTTTAAAAGAGGATAATTTTAATGAAAATCTATAAAAGTGTTACCGAATTAATCGGAAAAACTCCGCTTATGGAATTAGTAAATTACAGCGAAAAAGAAAATCTGTCATCAAATATATTAGCAAAACTTGAATTTTTTAATCCTGCCGGAAGCATAAAGGATAGAGCCGCTTTTGAAATGATTTCTGATGCAGAAAAAAAGGGCCTTATAAAAAAGGGAGCTGTTATAATTGAGCCAACCAGCGGAAATACAGGAATAGGACTTGCCTCAATATGTGCCGCAAAGGGATATAAAATTATTTTGACAATGCCTGATACAATGAGCATTGAAAGAAGAAATCTTTTAAAAGCCTATGGCGCTGAAATTGTTTTGACAGACGGAAAAAGAGGTATGGAGGGTGCTGTCGAAAAAGCGAAGGAGCTTTCTAAAGAATTAGAAAATAGCTTTATACCCGGACAGTTTGAAAACCCTGCAAATCCACTCTCACACATAAACACCACAGGCCCTGAAATATGGGAGGATACTGACGGAAAAATTGATGTTTTAGTTGCCTGCATCGGAACAGGCGGAACAATCTCAGGAATAGGAAAATACCTAAAATCAAGAAATCCTGACATAAAGGTGGTTGCAGTTGAACCAGAATCTTCGCCGCTTCTTTCAAAAGGCTTTGCAGGCCCTCATAAAATACAGGGAATTGGTGCAAATTTTGTGCCTGACATATTGGATAAGGATATTTATGATGAGATAATAACTGTTAGTGATGAAGATGCCTATAAAACAGGTAAGGATATTGCAAGAAATGAGGGAATACTTGTCGGAATATCATCAGGAGCTGCAGTTTATGCCGCTCGTGAAGTTTTAAAAAGACCTGAAAACAAAGATAAAAAAGTTGTTGCAATTCTTCCTGATACAGGGGAGAGATATTTGTCAACAGGAATGTACGATTAAAGGAGAAGAGAAAATGAATGATTGTCTATTTTGTAAAATAATAAAGGGAGAAATTCCGTCAACAAAGGTATATGAGGACGAATATGTTTATGCATTTAATGATATTGAACCACAAGCACCTCATCACATTATAATTGTTCCAAAAATTCACATTGAGTCTGCAAATGATATAAATGCAGAGAACTCACAATATATTTCAAAAATATTTGAGGCAGTTCCGAAAATTGCAAAGGAATTGGGATTTTCCGAGGATGGATACAGAGTCATTAACAATTGCGGAGTAAATGGGGGACAGACTGTTATGCATATCCATTTCCATTTGACAGGCGGAAGACAATTTGGATGGCCTGCAGGTTAAAAATATGAAAGGGGAAAGAGATGATTTTCTTTCTCCTTTTTATATTAAATAAAAAAAGTTGCACTATGCTATTGACAAAAATGGAAATTTGTGGTATAATAAGTCAAAATCATGATTTTTACAAATTTTTTTACAAAACAAGTTGCGTTGTGCCACTAAAATATCTTGGCACTCGCAAAAAAAATTTACATTACGAATAGCACTATGCAACAATAGGAGTGATTATTATTCCAATAACAGATGAAAATATTATTTTGCTTATTCGGTATATGGCTCGTGATGGGCTTGATTATGAGGAAATTGTAAAGAAACTTGGTATTCCCAAAAGGAAGATTAACAGTCTCATAAAACAAGATGAAACACTTGAAAAGGAGTTGGAATTTGCAAAGCTTTTGACAGATTATGCGGTTGAGGACGCATTATTAAAAAAGGCTTTGGGCTCAACTTCGGTTGAAACAAAGGAAACTAAAAAAGGTACAGGCGTTGAATCAATTACTGTGACAAAGGAAATTCCTTCCGACACAGCGGCTTTAAAATTCTGGTTAGAGCACAGATGCCCTGAAAGATGGTCTGAAAAGAGTGAAAACAATCAGACAATTGACGAAAAACTTGAAAAAATAACACAAGAAATTTCCGAACAGGCTCTAAAGGAAGTCGGAGGGGATTATGAGATTTAGCAAAAAACAACTTGAATATTGGAGATTGGCAAATCACCGATGGAATATCAAGCAGGGTGCAACAAGAAGCGGTAAAACATTTTTGGATTATTATTTAATTCCCAAAAGAATTCTTGACTGCAGGGGAAATGGTCTTATAGTTCTTTTAGGGAACACAAGGGGAACATTAAACAGAAATGTTTTAGAACCAATGAGAAATATTTGGGGCAAAGAGCTTATTGGGAACATCGGTGCTGACAACACTGTGAATATGTTTGGCAGAAAGGTGCATACGCTCGGAGCTGACAAGGTTACGCAGGTGCAGAAGCTTCAGGGTGCAGGAATTGAATATTGCTATGGTGATGAGGTCACCACATGGAACGAAGAAGTTTTTGCAATGTTAAAATCCCGTCTGGACAAACCAAATTCATTGTTTGACGGGACCTGTAACCCTGATGCACCAAACCATTGGCTAAAAAAATTTTTAGATAGTGACGCAGATATTTTCTTGCAACACTACACAATTGATGATAACCCATTTAATTCTCCTGAATTTGTCAGGAATTTGAAAAAAGAGTATTTCGGAACAGTTTATTATGACAGATTTATTCTTGGCGAATGGGCAGCGGCTGATGGACTTGTTTATCCAATGTTTTCGCCGGATAAACATATCGTTAAAAAGTGTGAATGTATAAATGGTGAGTATTACATATCAATTGACTATGGCACAAATAATCCGACTTCTATGGGCTTATGGCATAAAAGCGGTGGGGTTGCTACGAGAATTGATGAGTATTATTATGACAGTAAAAAGACTATGCGTCAGCTTACAGACGAGGAATACTACAATGCCCTGGAGAAACTTGCAGGGGAAAGAAAAATCAGGTGCGTTATTGTGGACCCGTCCGCCGCAAGTTTTATTACGACAATCCGCAGGCACGGAAAATTCATTGTAAAAAAGGCAGACAACAAGGTTTTAGACGGAATCAGATTTTGCTCAACTCTGCTTTCGATGGAAAAGCTAAAAATCAATTCTTCGTGCAAGGATATTATCCGCGAATTTGGTGCTTACAGATGGGATAACGAGGCCGTAGAGGATGCAGTAATCAAGCAAAATGACCATGCCATGGACGATATGAGATATTTTTGTCAGACTATTATGAGAAAAGAAAGATAGAAAGGATTGGTGCCATTTGAAAAGAATTTCTGATGTGTTCAGAAAAAGAGATTATGTGTCCGAAGTGATGCCATTATCGCAAATGTCAGCAGCTATTGCCGAATGGAATTCGCTTTATCAAAGTAAATCATTTGGTGAGGGCGAAAACAGTCTTAATCTTGCCGCAGGCATCTGCTCGGAGCTTGCAAGACTTACAACAGTTGAATTTTCTTCAGAGATAAGCGGAAGCAAACGAGCAGAATACTTGAACAGGCAATATCAAAGAGCAATCGGCAAGACAAGAAATTTTGTTGAACTTGCTTGCGCACAGGGCGGTGTTATCTTAAAGCCTTATCCATATGAGAATGAGCTTTATGTGAGCGTTGTTATGGCAGAGGAATTTTATCCAACAGAGTTCAGTGCTGACGGAGAAATTTGTGGAGGAATATTCTTCGAAAAAATTTTTAAAAATGGGTATTACTACACAAGACTTGAAGAGCACAAACTCGAGAACGGAAAGTGCATTATCAAAAATTCTGCTTATAAAAGCAAGTTAAAAAATGTGCTTGGAAGAGAAATAAGATTAACGGAGGTTGAGAGATGGGCACAATTAGAGCCTGTTTGCATTATAGAAAATGTTAAAAGACCGTTATTTGTTTATTTCAAAATGCCTCTTTCCAATGCGGTGGACACAAATTCTCCGTTGGGAGTTTCGGCATTTTCAAGAGCAGTTAATCTTATAAAAGATGCAAATATCCAATACAAAAACTTTTTGTGGGAGTTTGAAAGCGGTAAAAGAGCTTTATATCTTGATGAATGCGCAATTCGTCAGGATGATGAGGACAATCCTCAAATTCCTGATAGAAGATTATATAAAATGTTGTCTACAGGTGATGACACCTTGTTTAAGGATTGGTCGCCATGCATCAGGCAAACGGAGTATTTGCAAGGTCTTGACAGAATTTTAAGAAGTATTGAATTTAATTGCGGTCTTGCCTATGGGACATTATCCGATGTGCAAAACAGTGATAAGACAGCAGAAGAAATCAAAGCCTCAAAACAGAGGAGCTATTCAACTGTATGCGATATTCAAAATTCGCTCAAAAAAGCATTGTTTGAATTGGTTGAGGTTTTAGATATCTATGCTGATATTTATGAATTTGCTCCGAGGGGCGAATATAATGTATCATTTAATTTCGATGACAGTATCGTATGCGACAGGCAGTCAGAGTTTTCTGAAAAAATATTGCTTTTGGAAAAGGGGATTATTGCTCCTTGGGAAATGCGTAAGTGGTATATGAATGAGGAGAGCGATGAAGCAAAGCAAAGGATAGGTGAAATTAATGAAGTACAGTTGTGCAACTCTATGGCATAGAATGCCGGACGGAGCTTACAAAAGAATATTATTTGACCGTGTGCTGATAACAAAAACGAGGGGCGCTCAAATAGGAGGCTCGGTTATTGACAATGAAAATTCTATAAAGGCAAGAATTTTTGTGCCTTCAAAAACAGACATTTCAATCGGTGATATGCTCTGTGACGGATATGAGATTAGTTTATCGCCGACGCCCGACGCCCATATAATTAAAGAAATTAAAGAAAATTTCAGCACAAGCGCTAATTTAAGACATTACAGTGTTATGTGTGTCTGATTTTTAATCGGGAGGTGAAATTATGGACAGAGAATTTTTGCAATCACTTGGGGTAAGCGAAGAAAGCATTGATGAAATATTAAAGAAATCCAATGAGGAGATTTCAAAAGAGAGGCTTATTAATTCAGCTCAAAGTGAGTTAACAAGAAGAGGTGTTAAGAATATTAACGCCGCTATGAAGCTTTTTGATATGGAGGGATTAGAAAGTGACAATCTTTTGCAGAAAATTGATGAATTTGCAACAGAGAATGACTTTTTATTTGAAACTAATTCCCCAAAACCATTGTTTTCGGGAACTGTGAGTAATGAAAAAAAGAGCAGTGTTACCAAAGAAGAATTTTCGAAAATGGGATACATCGAAAGGCTAAAATTATTTAACGAAAATCCCGAGAATTACAGACAATTAACAGAGTAAAAATCGAAAGGAAGTATTATATTATGTCAACAAAAATTAATGATTTAGTTAATCCAATGGTAATGGCAGACGCTATTTCTGCCAAAATAGGTAAAAAGATTGTGGTTTCACCATTTGCAAAGATTGATGAGTCACTAACAGGTGTTCCTGGGGACACAGTTTATGTTCCTCAATATAGCTACATAGGCGATGCAGATGATATTGCAGAGGGTGCCGAGGTCGGAACATCAAAACTTGTTGCATCAACTACAAAGGCAACAATCAAAAAAGCTATGAAAGCAGTTGAGCTTACAGACGAAGCAGTTTTGTCAGGCTATGGCAACCCTATCGGCGAAACAAGCAATCAGCTTGCAAGTGCAATTGCGGCTAAGGTTGATGCCGATGCTATGGACGCTCTTCAACAGGCAAAGCTTTCTTATGACTCAACAGATGCTCAAATCAACTATGATGATATTGTTGATGCAATTGATTTGTTTGAGGAGGAGGCAAATTCTGAAAAGGTTATGTTTGTTCATCCAAAGCAGATGACTCAATTAAGACACGATGATAATTTTATTTCTGCTGACAAGTATCCGACTGCTGTCATTATGACAGGTGAAATCGGTATGATTGCCAATACAAGAATTGTTCCGTCAAAAAGAGTGCCTTTGAATAAGGATTTAGGAGAAAGATATGAATTCTGCGGTGCAGGCGATGTTGATGCATTGTTGATTGTTGAAGGTGAAACTGCACAAGGAAATGAAGTATTGTTATCTGAAGTGGTCGAAGATTTGCCAAATGCAAAAGCAGGCGAATATGTAAAACTTTGCGACCCTGTTGATGCAGGACAATATTACATAAATCCTATTGTCAAGATTGAAACTGACACAGAACTTCAGGACGAAGCTCCTGCATTAACTATCTATATTAAGAGAGATACAAATGTTGAGGCACAAAGAGAAAGCTTGAGAAGAGTTACTGATATTTCAGTTGACAAGCTATATACAGTTGCACTTTCAAATGCTGCAAAGGTAGTTTTGGCAAAGTTTAAGAAATAATTAAAAGAGGTCAGGGATATATGACAGTTAATTATTTAATTGATTTATTAAAAGACTGTGAATATATCAAGGGGTATGAAATGGGCATCGGATTTCTTTCAAATAA
Source organism: Clostridia bacterium (assembly GCA_045576555.1). Lineage (GTDB taxonomy): Bacteria > Bacillota > Clostridia > UBA1381 > UBA1381 > RGIG1988. Next base: position 11,661 of record JAZNGS010000189.1, read on the forward strand.
AATTAATTCGGTGTCCGTTGTTCCTGATGGCGATGAGGAAATCATAAGGAGATATTCAGATGGTGCACAAATCAAGGGATATAATTTTTCTTTGATATTAAGACTTAATGCAAATATGGGCGATAATTCCCAAAACTTTTCTATTGTAGAAAAACTCTGCAATTGGATGTTGGCCCTTGCATCTGATGATTTTCCAAAAATAACAGATGGTGTACCTCTTGGTATTACTATAATTCAGGGTGGAACTCTTTGTGAGGACAACATACACAGCCTGAAATATAAAATAAAATGCAGGTTTAGTTATCTGCAGGAAAAGGAGAACTATTATAATGGATAAGATTTCAAAAAGAAGTGAGAAAGTTGCATTTTTTGGATTAAACAATAATGCAATTGAGTTTGCGAGAATGCGAGGATTTACTGAATTTTCAGTGAGCAAAAATCCTATTGAGTATTCAAGAAGATATATTGATGAACAAAATGAGAGAAATGATGTTGTTGCGTATGCACCTTCAATCAGTTACAGTTTTGACAAGTTTTCTAATGATCTTGTTCACAGGGAGCTTATTGAGATTACTGATAATGAAATGGTCGGAGCTGACGCGGTAAGACACATTGTTATTGTTGATTTTTCAGCAGATGCAGATGAAAATAATGCAATTTGCAGAGAATGGACAGTTATTCCTGACGCCGAGGGAAATGATACAGAAACATATACATATTCAGGCACCCTAAAGGCAAATGGCGATATTATTGTCGGAAAAGCTACATCTGAAAATAATTGGGAAAGCTGTATCTTTACAAGAGCTGATGCGTAAGGTCTTTGAAAAATTGCCACAGAGTGTTATTGTTGAGGGCAAAGCCTATGGCATTAACACAGACTTCAGGGTTTGGTTGCAAATTTGCTCTTATATGGAAAGTGAGAATTTTTCATACGAGGAAAAAATTCTAAAACTCTTGTGTGATGCATACACCAAGGAGCTCCCTCCTCATCTTGATTCCGCTATTTATGCATTATTTGACTTTATAGTGCAGGGAAAAAAGGGGGAGAGCTCCAAAGGTGGAGCTTCTGAAAAAGTGATTGATTTTTATGTGGACGAGGGATTAATATATGCAGCCTTTATGCAACAGTATGGAATTGATTTATATAATCAAAACCTGCATTGGTGGAGTTTTATAAATCTACTCAATTCACTTGATGAAAACACTGCGTTTATGAAAATTGTTGGATACAGAAGCATAAACTGTGAGGCAATAAAGAATAAGGAATTAAAGAGGTTTTATCGCAGAATGAAAAACAAATACAGGCTTTTTAGGGATGTCGAGGACAATGAAATTGCATCAGCACTTGAGAGTGTTATGTGATAATGGAGGTGCAGTATGAAAGATAATTATGAGAATAATGTTGAAAAGATAAAAAAAGGGTTTGTTGAGGCATTTAAACAAATTAAAGAAGCGGCAGATAATGCATTTTCCAATATTGAAGAAAAGAGTAAAAGAGCAAGTCAGGGAGTAATAAGCAGTGTAAAAAAAGTGGTTGACTATCAGGCGGAATATGACGCACTCATAAATCAAAAGAAAATCAGAAATCTCTCGGAGTATGAAAATAAAAGATTAACAGTCTTAAAGAATGGAATAGATTTTTATAAAAATCTTCGCGATATGGAATTTGATGATATTAAAACCAAGCTCGCTCTTGGGGAAATATCGAATGAAGAATATTATTCTGCACTTAGTATATTAAGAGATAAGTATTTTACCGAAGGGTCAAAAAAATGGAATAAATACACACTTGAAATTGCTAAATACAATCAAAGTGTAGTTTCCGAACAACAAAGGCAAATAGAAGAAATGCTTGGCAACATTGAAGAAAAATATGCCAAAAGCTATTCTAATATTTTAGAAAAACAAAACTCTGTCAAGGAAAAACTTGACGAAGGTTTAGATTTATATGAAACTGTGCATTTTGAAATGGGAGAGGGCAAGGAATCGGAATGGTTAAGGCTTTCTAATATTGATGAAGACTTGCAAATTCTCAAAAATTATAACAATGCATTAATTGGTGCAAAAGAAAAAGTTAATGAGATTTTTGACGGTATGGGTATGAGTGAGGAAAAGACCGCCGAAATGAAATCTCATTTTTTTGAACAGATTACAGAGTTGAGTATCGGCAAGGGCATGGCCTTTGCAAATCATATAAGTTTTCAACCAAAAGACGAGTTGACAACCTTTATTGAAAAATGGGTTGAAAAAATAGACTTAACCGAAGCTATTTCAAAAAATCTTTATGCCGATGAGAGCGAGAGGTTGCTTGAAAACTATGCAAATGATATGTCGTATGCCTTTAAAGAAACGCTCAATGAGAAATTTGGAACAATTCCTGACACATTTTTTACAAATGGCAAAAAATCAGCTTATGAATTTAAAAATGGGTTTATGTCGGTCATTGATGAAGCTGTTGGTGCTATAGAGGCAGAGTTGGGAAGAAAAATAGCTACACTGATGCCTGATTTAAATGTTCTCTCGTCCGGAAATAATGTAACGAATAATTCAAACTACAATATTTACGGAGCCGATTCGCCTGCTCAAACTGCATTGGAAATCTACAAGCAAGAAGAAAAAAAGAAGATGCTGATAGGGGGATAAAAATGACTTTTACATTTTATAATGATATTGGTAAATTCAAACTGTTTGGTTCAGGTACCGATGGTTTTAGAGTGTGTGCAGTTTCAGGGTTAGAACCTGTGGAGCTTTCAAGGAGTGTGCAGACATATATCGGTGAAGACGGATGTGTTGAAAATTCATCGCAATATGTGCAAAGGATTATAACAATTTCGGGAGATTTAAAAACCGATGAAAACTCAAAAAATGAAATCAGAAATGCTATGAGAGTTCTTTCAAGAAAATGTACTCTGCTAATTGAAGATATGAGGATGGCAAGATGCATAGAAGTAAATGCAGCAACATTTACTCTTGGCAAAAAACATAGCAAATACCAGACCTTTGTCATACAGGCAACCTGTGATTATCCGCATTTTTCCGACAGGATGGCATCGGATGGTGTTCTTTTTAAAAGAGAAGAGTTGCTGTCTTCAACAAGCATTCTTCCGACTGTATTGAGCAGGAGAATTTCAAGTTGTACTATTAACAATATGGGAGATTTAAAAATTTATCCTGTCATAACGATTATAAAAACTGATAATGTCGTAAGAGAAAGTGAAATTCTGATAGAGAATAAAACAACAGGCAAAAAGGTATTAATTAACAAGTCTATGGCAAATGGAGAAAAGATAGTTATTGACATTAAAAATCGAAAAATAACAAGCAATATAGACGGAAATATTTTGGGAACGCTTGATATATATTGCTCTCTTTCCGAATTTATGTGCGAGCTTGGTGAAAATGAGATTAGTGCAACTGTTGGAGGCGAGCAAGCAGGCTTGCAAATTCTAATTAGTTTCTACAATGAATATTTGGAGGCAATATGAAGGATATAAGAATTTATGATTTTGATTTTAATCTTCTTTGCATTATGACAGACAGCATCTCATCCGAGTGGCATCTTTTGTATAACGGTGTCGGTACATATGAGGGACATTTCAGATTAAAGGACGAAATTTCCGACATAATCCTGTCCAATAAATATATTGTTATTGTTCAGGGTGATTTGCAAGCTATATGCACAGGAAGAATTGTTGATGATGAGCTGACAGTATGCGGAAGAACTGTCAATTGGATTTTGACAAAAAGAGTCAGGCCGCCATTTAAAACAAGTGAAATTTATGGGGAATATACTGATGCAGAAACCATATTGCTATATTGTCTTGAAAAAGGTTTTAAGAGTCCGCCCCAGATAAATGCCGACGGAATTGAAACCACAGAGGTTAATTCCAACAGAGCAGTTTCAAATTTCATAATTCCTGAAGCAATTGGAGCCGAAACTATGAGAAATCATTTCTGGAGAAATTCGGCTAATGATATCGAAGCTATTTGCGTTGATTTATGTGACAAGCTGAACAGAGGTCACAGAGTAGTTTTTGATATTATAAATAAATGCTGGAGATTTGAATTTATTTATCCAAAAGAAAACAATATTTTTATCTCAAAAGAATCAAAAACAGCATATGAATTTGAATATGTTGACGATATGCTGACGGAGGCAAACGGAGGCTGGTATCCGAGTTACTCTAAGGACGATGAGGGAGAAACAAGCTGGTATTATATAAAGAACGAAGAAAGGACAGGAATTTATGATTGGGATTGCGTTTTGACAAGCTCAAATAAAAGCGAGGCAGTTGAT
>JAZNGS010000190.1:0-3026 GCA_045576555.1 Clostridia bacterium
GTTGGTTGCGTGTATTCCTGTTAACTGCGAGGTTGACCTAAAGAAACTTGCCGTTGCTTCAGGTGACAAAAAGGTTGAGTTAATTCATGTTAAGGAATTGCTTGGACTCACAGGATATATACGAGGCGGAGTGACTCCTATCGGTATGAAGAAAAAGTATCCAACATATATAAATGATACTTGTTTAAATTATGAAAAAATTGCAATAAGTGCAGGGATATGCGGATGCACACTGATTTTAAAACCTGATGTTGTTATCAAGGAATGCAGTGCAAAGACTGTTGATATTGTAAAATAGAAAGGAAGATTAATATGAAAATATTTCAAAAAGCAGATATTTTAATCCCGCAAAATGTGGATTTTTCAAAATGGAGCGTGGTTGCCTGCGACCAATATACTTCGGAGCCTGAATATTGGGAGGATGTTAAGGAATTAACCGAAAATTCACCATCTACATTAAATATTGTCTTTCCTGAAGTGTATTTATCAGAAGGTGATGATAGAATAAAAGAAATTAATGCTACAATGCAAAAATATATTGATAATAATGTTTTTAAAGAACTTAAAAATTCGTTGATATATGTTGAAAGAACTATTGGTAACGGAAAAATCAGACATGGCATAGTAGGAGCGATTGACCTTGAAGAATACGATTTTAAAAAGGGCTCAGGTTCATATGTAAGGGCTACAGAGGGAACCGTTTTGGAAAGAATACCTCCAAGAGTCAAAATAAGAGAAAACGCAAAATTAGAGCTTCCGCATATTTTGCTCTTGATTGATGACAGAACAAAATCAATTGTTGAGGGATTATCCGATAAAAAGGAAAACTTTGAAAAGATTTATGATTTTGACTTGATGAAAAATGGCGGACATATTGAAGGTTACAAAATTTCTGACAGTATTGCTGATTTAGTTTTATCATCATTGGAAAATCTCGAAAATGAATATGCTGACAAATATGGGGACAATTCCGATAGTAAATTGATATATGCAGTGGGTGACGGAAATCACTCATTGGCAACTGCAAAAACCTGTTGGGAAAATCTCAAGAAAACATTATCAAAAGAAGAACAACAAAATCATCCTGCAAGATTTGCTCTTTGCGAGCTTGGTAATTTGCATGATGAGTCTTTGGAATTTGAGCCTATACATAGAGTCTTGTTTGATGTTGATGAAGAAAAACTATATGAAGAGCTTGAAAATTATTATGACATTTCATATTCAGATAATGGCGGACAGAAATTTATTTGTGTAAGTGAGCAAGGAGAAAAGGAAGTATATGTTAAAAATCCGTCTTCAAGTCTTACTGTCGGAACTCTACAAAACTTTTTGGATGATTACATAAAGAAAAATAGTGGAGAGATAGACTATATTCATGGCGATGATGTCACAAGAAGGCTTGGCTCTAAAAAAGGAAATGTTGGATTTTTGCTTCCAGTAATGGAGAAGAATGAATTGTTTAAGACAGTTATCGCAGACGGAGCATTGCCAAGAAAAACATTTTCAATGGGAGAGGCACACGAAAAAAGATATTATCTTGAAGCAAAGAAAATTGCGAAATAAAAGGGGGGACATATAATTATGGAATTTTTTGCACAGGAATTAAAAAACCGATTGAGAACAAATTGTTTTGGAAATGAAGTTGTGTATGTTGATGAAGTTGACTCAACAAATGCACTTGCAAAAAGAGAAAAGGGAAAACCTGAGGGAACAGTGTTTGTTGCAAAAAAACAAACACAAGGCAGAGGCAGAACAGGGAATGTATGGAATTCGGATGATGAGAACGCGCTATATATGAGTATTCTCCTAAAGCCTCAAATAGCTCCTGAAAAAATATCAGGATTAACTCTTGTTTTTGGTTTAGCAGTTTTTAGTGCTTTGAAAAATTACGAGGATGTAGAAATAAAATGGCCGAACGACATTATACTAAATGATAAGAAAGTATCAGGGATAATGTGCGAGATGTCCGCCGACAGTAATAAAATTGAATATGTAGTATGCGGAGTCGGTGTAAATGTTAACAATGAAAAATTCCCAAAAGAAATTGAAAAAGTTGCAACATCTCTAAAACTTGAAACAGGAAGAAATTTTGAAATTTCAGAGGTGGCATCGGAAATTTTAGGTGAATTTGAGGAATTATATAATGAATTTTTAGAGAATGGATTAGATAATATCATCAATGATTACCGAAACAATTGCATAACGCTTTCAAAACAAGTTCGTGTGATAATTGATTCAGTTGAAATTGAAGCATATGCGTTGGATATTACTGATGACGGAGAATTGTTGGTAAGAACTGATGATGGCGAAAAAATAATTAATTCAGGAGAAGCATCAATCCGAGGAATAAATGGATATGTATAAAATGTGAATAATCTGTAAAAAATTAGCACTCTTTTATTAAGAGTGCTAATTTTGTGTTGACAAAATCATTTTATGGTATTACAATTATATTGAATAAGAAAAACAGGAGTGAAGAAAAATGGCAAAGGGTAATATCTCTGTTAATTCAGAAAATATTTTTCCGATTATAAAAAAATGGTTATATTCGGATAAGGATATATTTTTAAGAGAATTGGTTTCAAACGGATGTGACGCAATAACAAAATTGAAAAAGCTGTCAAATATCGGTGAGGCTAAAATTTCACCTGACGAGAAATTAAAAGTTGAAGTTATTGTCAATAAAGAAGCAAAGACAATCACAATTTCTGATAACGGAATTGGAATGACAGAGGAAGAAATTGATAAGTACATCACACAGATTGCATTTTCAGGAGCATCCGACTTTTTGGAAAAATATAAAGAAGAAAACGAAAAAGACGGAGGAATTATCGGTCATTTCGGATTAGGTTTTTATTCTGCGTTTATGCCATCAACAAGTGTAGAAATAGACTCTCTTTCATATAAAGAGGGAGCAAAGCCTGCAAAATGGTTTTGCGATGGCTCAATGGAATATGAAATGAGCGAGGGACAAAGAGAGGAAAGAGGTACAACAATCACTCTCTTTATTGCAGAGGATAGCAAGG
>JAZNGS010000191.1:0-3233 GCA_045576555.1 Clostridia bacterium
CGACATCTCTCTTAAGGCGAAATTCTATGCCTACTATTCCGCTTCTCAGCGTTTGAAATTATGTAATATTTTAACATATATGATTTGGTTTGTCAAGTGTTTTTTTTAAATATCTTTTCAGCACTCTTACGCCTCAATTCTCCTTTATTGCAAAAAATAAAGAGGATATTACGCAAGTACTCAATGATGAATTATCATCCCTGAGTTTTACGGCCGATACCGAGCTTACTTCTCTATCCTCTAACGACAGTGTACCACAAACAGAGCCTATTGTCAAGCGAGAAGATAATGTCGAAATTAAGCCTGATGGAAAGTCAAGTAAGATTGCAGTGGGATTAATTGTCGATGGCTGGGGAGAGAATGGCAGGGTCAGCTTTAATTCTTCCTTTGATGCAGAGGTCAATGACAATGGCTTCAGGGGAACAAAAGCTGAATATATGAGAAATTATAACCGCTTTTATATTCAGGGGTTAAATGGCGGAAAAATTTCAAATGTTCCGTCACAATATGCTGACAGAATTTCAATGTCTGCAAGAAAGGCGGCATATAACGCAGGGGTTGCTGACAGAAATGCTTCCCTCGATGCTAAATACAAGGCAAGAAATGAGGTTGTTGTGAAAGACGGAGGGTTAATCAGAAATCACAACACAGAAAACATATCAGCGGAAATGTCAGATGTTCTTGAAAGACTTGGAAAGATGTTTGGTGTCACCGTAGAGATACAAGATAAGGTTATAGGTGATGATGGAAAAGAAAAGAATGGAGTTATTTCAAATGGTGAGGTTAAGTTATCCTATGACAAAATGGTTAAATCAGGAAATATTGAAAGAGTTGCAGAGTTTATAATAAACCACGAAATTGCTCACAGAGTTCAGGAGCTTGCACCAAAGGAATATCAGAAGTTTCGGGATATTGCTTTAGAGGTTGCAATTGAGGGTGATAAGGCAAAGTATATTAATGAATATGCTAAAGAGAGAAATCTTACTTATGATGAGGCAATTGATGAAATAGTTTGCGATATGGTTGGAAAAGAAAGTTTTGCAACAGAGCTTGCATTACAACAACCTAAATTAGCAGAAAGAATAAGGAATTGGATTAAAGATATTCTTGATACATTAGGATTAAGAAAATACAATGACTTTGAAAGACTCTTAAGGACTTGGGAAATTGCAAAAGGTAATTATAGGGAGGTAAATGCAAAATATGAACGAGCATACAGAAAGGCAGTTAACGAGATTCATGGGAATGTTGAAAGCTTTAGGCATGAGCAAGGAAGAGATATTTGGGATATGCAGCCTAATGAAGAAGGAGGAAATGGTAGCGGAAATAATCAACAGGTTGGAAGCGAAAATCTTCAAGACGACACATCAGGAAACAATGAACATTTGCGGACAAGTGATAAGGGAAAACATTTAGATGAAATAAAAGGTTTTTCTGATTCATCTAAACAACAATATTCCGAAGGAGATGTTTTAGAGTTATTAGCCGAAAATGAAAGACTAAGAAACAGAAATGACATTTTAGAAAAAAGAGCGGTATATTTTAAAAATCAATGGTATCGTTCAAAGCCATTTACACCAAGAACTGAAGATATTTCAAAACTTGCAAGAAAACTTGGTAAAGGCTACAAAGGCAATCGAAGTCTTACAACAGAGTTGACAGAAGCATATAGACTACTTAACAGATATACTGCATATGTTCAGAATAAGAATTATGATGAAAAGCAAGTAAAGGTTATGTGGGAAGAGGCAATGGGTAAGGTTGAGGACATCGGAATGGACATTGTTAAGAATACATATATCAAAAACGATGTATCGACCGAATTATATGATGATATTAGAAAGCACATAAGAGGTGTTAAGATTAGATTATCCGAAGAATTTAAAAATGATTTTGGAGGAGAATTTAACAATTTCAGGAAAAGACACATAGGAAGAATGACAATAACAACAAAAGGTGATGGAGTTCCGATTGATGTCGTTTATGATGAACTTAACACAATGTTTGGAGAGTTATTCCCTGATGAAATAACTCACCCTGTTGACCAGCTGTTATATCTTGATGAATTTTTAGACAGAACAGGAGTTGTTTTTGAAAATCCATATAACAATGATTTAGATGATGCGAAAAAGCGATTGACAGAATAACCGAACAGCATAAAAAAGCAGATAGGGTGGTAGTTACCCTACCTGTATATGCTTTGCGCCACACAGGGCTTTTTAAGCCCTTATACTGCGGTGAGATTTTTGATTCTATTCCATCGTGCCGACCATTTTATTTATGTCGCCATCTGAGTCTGCGATGATTATTTTTGTTTTACTCGGTGCTACATAGCCAAACCCTTCTATGTAGGCTTTGTTTTTTTCTTCGATGATTTCATTTCGTATTTTTGTTTCCTCGTCTGTGAGATACCAGGTGTCTTTGCTCATAATTTCGTCATTTGGATTTACGGGTTCTTCCGGATTCTTTGCCCATTTCGCATACAAGACATCAGGCTTTGTGAATTTAAATGTTGTTACCTGATTCTGCTTTGTTCGGGGGTCCGTGAACCATCCTTTGAATGTATATCCGTATTTTGTGGGGACATAACTTTCGAGGCTGATGCTCTCGCCGTATCTTTTTGTTATTGGCCTGATGAAGCTACCGCCGTCCGATGCAAATTGTAGTGTTACATTTCCTACGATTCCAAGTTCATTGTCAAAGGTCACTCGATATTTACTGAGCCACCAAGGTTTTGCAGTTGCCGATGCCGTTGTTGTTAGCAGCATGGTCACTGCTAATGCCGTACATAATACTTTTTTCTTCATAAATTTCTTCCTCTCTGATTTTGTATTTACCTTTCGGCAACACAAACATACCACAGAAGATGGCATAAGTCTACGAAGTTTTTTCAAAAGTGCTTTTCTTTGATTAATGCGTATCATATTTTGATATAGAAAAACCCTATGAGACAACAATTTTGTTATCTCATAGGGTTCAAATAAAGTTCTTGAACAACAATAAGACCAGGCTTACCTTTTAAAATCAAGATTCTTCAATGTATAAGCTTTTGATGGAAAGAAAAAGAAATTCAAACACTTAACTTTCTTTGCAATTACTGCTGCTAACACCGAAAATGCTAATCCGATGGCAGTTCCCAAAAGAATATGAATCCACCACTGGGTTATATTCAAGCGAAGCAGGATTATTCTTGTTCCTGCCGTAAATATGGTGTGTAACAAATAAATCTGAAA
>JAZNGS010000192.1:0-11666 GCA_045576555.1 Clostridia bacterium
ATTTTATTTTTAAAATACTCTTGACACCGGCTCGATTTTTGTATAAAATTTTAGTAGTGTATTTATTCATACCCATTCGTGCTTTTATCACAATTCCATTTAAAAAAATCAAAGGGAATATGAATAGAATTAAAATTAAAAGAGGAATTTTAAAATATGATAGAAAAAGTAAAAAAAAGCACAAAAAAAAGAAAAATAAAAATAACAGCGGCATTGCTTTTTGCAGCAGTGTTGTTTATGCTGGTAAAGGGCGTTATGCTCCAACCGCAGATAACCGATAATTATGACAAGATTTCAGAATTAAAATCACAGATTGAGTATGAAAAGCAAAGAGCCGAAGAGGTTGATGCACTAAAAGAAAATGTGGATTCTGATGAATATATAGAGAAAATTGCCCGCGAAAAGCTGGGAATGATAAGAAAAGACGAAATAGTGTTTGTTGATGTAACAGGTGAAGAGTAAGGATATAATTTCTTTGGGAGGATAAAAATAAAAATGGCTATTGAAGTAGGAAGCATAATTGAGGGGAAAGTATCCGGAATAATGCCTTTTGGAGCATTTGTTGCATTGCCTGACAACAAGGTTGGACTTTTACATATATCGGAAGCATCAACAACATATATCAAGGATATTAATGAGCACTTTAAAGTCGGAGATACAGTTAAGGTAAAGGTTATTAAAATTGATGAAAACGGTAAAATAAGTCTGTCAGTAAAAAAGGCTGTTGAGAAAAAAAGAGAAAACAAGAAAATCATCCGAGAAAAGAGCAACGAACCAATCAGACCTGCTGAAATTGATTGGGGACGCAAAAATGATGAGGAGCTATCTTTTGAAGATAAGTTGAGCAAATTCAAACAGGATAGCGATGAGCGTATGCTTGCGTTAAAAAGAAGCAATGATTCCAAGCGTTCAGGTGGATATCGACGCGGCGGTAACTCATATTAATATTATGTCAGAGATTTGAGTGCAGATATAATTAAAGCAATATGACTATTTTGTGTTGCTTGATTTCTCTGCACTTTGTTGTATATTTAATAAACTGCAAAGGAGATGCACAAATGAAAGTAAATCTTACAATGTTGATGGACTTTTATGAATTTACAATGTCAAATGGGTTTTTTGAAGAGGGATTTCAAGATAAAATAGCTTATTTTGATGTGTTTTTCAGAAAAAATCCGGACAATGGCGGATTTGCAATTATGGCAGGCGTTGAGCAGGCAATAGATTATCTTTCCAATCTTCATTTTGACAAGGAAGATATTGAGTATTTGAGGGGTAAAAAGATTTTTAGTGAAAAATATTTGGAATATCTTGAGAACTTCAAATTTGAATGTGATGTCTGGGCAATTCCGGAAGGGACTCCAATTTTCCCGGGAGAGCCGATTATGGTTGTAAAAGGCCCTGTTATACAGGCACAGTTGATTGAAACAATGATTTTGTTGATTATTAATCACCAGAGCCTTATTGCAACAAAGGCTAACAGAATTGTGAGAGCAGCCGAGGGAAGACCTATAATGGAATTCGGCTCAAGAAGAGCACAGGGAGCAGAGGCTGCAATTTTGGGAGCAAGAGCTGCATATATAGGCGGATGTGTTGGAACAGCGTGTGCGGCCACTGATGAGCTTTTTGGTGTTCCTGCGTTGGGAACAATGGCGCATAGTTGGATTCAGATGTTTGATACTGAATATGAAGCGTTTTTGGCTTATGCAAAGAACTATCCAAACAGTTGTACTCTTTTGATTGACACATATAATGTATTAAAATCAGGCTTGCCAAATGCAATCAGGGTGTTCAAGGAATATCTTGTGCCTAATGGTTATAGACCCAAAGGTGTGAGAATTGATAGTGGAGATATAACCTATCTTTCTAAAAAGTGCAGAGAAATTCTTGATGCTGAGGGGTTTTCCGATTGCGGCATTGTTGCATCAAATTCATTAGATGAATATATAATCAGGGATATGCTTATACAGGGAGCGAAGATTGATTCTTTCGGTGTTGGAGAAAGGTTAATCACATCAAAATCTTCACCTGTTTTCGGAGGGGTTTACAAGCTCGTTGCGGTTGAGGATAAAGAGGGAAATATAATCCCTAAAATAAAGATAAGCGAAAATGTTGCAAAGATTACAACTCCTGGCTTTAAACAGGTTTACAGACTATATTCATCTGATTCATCAAAGGCGATTGCCGATGTTATAACAATGAATGACGAAGTTATTGATACAGACAGCTATGAGCTTTTTGACCCTGAACACACATGGAAACGCAAGGTTGTTACAAATTTTTATGCAAGACCTTTGCTTAAACAAATATTTAAAAATGGTGAGTGTGTTTATGAAAATCCGTCAATTGAGGTATTGAGAGAATATTGTAAAATAGAGGTTGACGGACTCTGGGACGAGGTTAAGAGATTTGAAAATCCTCACACATATTATGTTGATATGTCCAAAAAACTTTGGGAATTGAAACAGAAAATGCTTGAGGAGTGTAGCTTGTAAAAGGGTGGAAATATTGGAAACGCAAATATATAAAATAGATAAAAATAATATAGATAAGTCAGTTATGAAAAAGCTTGGTGAGATAATTTCATCAGGCGGACTTGTTGCGTTTCCCACAGAAACTGTCTACGGATTGGGTGCTAATGCATATGATGATAATGCAGTTAAAAGTATATACACTGCAAAAGGCAGACCATCGGACAATCCATTAATAGTTCACTTTGCAGATATTGACTCAATTGAAGATGCAGTTTTAGAACTGACCGAGGAGGCACGAGTTTTATTATCTCATTTTTCTCCCGGACCGCTGACAGTTATATTAAAGAAAGCTGACAAGCTTTCCGAAACAGTGACAGCAGGGTTAGACACTGTTGCAGTGAGGATACCTGCTGATGAAATTGCAAGAGAATTAATTAAAAGTGCAGGAGTGCCGATTGCAGCACCGAGTGCAAATCTTTCAGGAAAGCCAAGTCCAACAACTCCAAGATATGTCATTGAAGATATGATGGGAAGAATTGATGCTATCATTGAAGGTCATAATTGCTCAGTTGGGGTTGAATCAACAATTGTTGATTTAAGTGGAGAAATACCTGTTATATTAAGACCCGGTGGCATAACATATCATCAGATAAAAGAGTATCTCCCTAATGTTATAATAGACAAGCATATTCTGGAGTCAATTGCAGTTGACGATAAGCCAAAGTGTCCGGGAATGAAATATAAGCATTATGCACCTGATGCAGATGTCACTGTTGTTGAGGGTGAGAGTGAAAAAGTTAAACAGAAAATTGATGAACTTCTTCTTGAAAACAAGCATTTGAAGACAGGAGTTTTAACCTTGGGAAACAACAAATACGATGCAGATTTAGTTATTTGTGCAGGTGTTGATAACAAGGAATATGCAAAAAACTTATTTAGAGTCTTAAGGGAGTTTGATGAAAATAACATTGATGTTGTTTTTGCAGAGTTTTTAAATGATGATGAATATGGTCTTGCGGTAAAAAACAGACTGTATAAATCCAGTGGAAATAAAGTGATTTTGGTCAAATGAAAACAGGAGGAATTGGAATGAAATTATCCGAGGTGAAAAAAATTCTTGATGCAGAAGTTTTGACAGGTGAGGAGTTTTTGGATAAGGAAGTGAACTCGGCATGGGGTTGTGACCTGATGAGTGATGTTCTTGCGTTTGTAAAGGACAAAACACTTCTTCTAACGGGTCTTATAAACCCACAGGTAATAAGAACTGCTGAAATGATGGATATTGACACCATTGTCTTTGTCAGAGGAAAAATTCCGGATGAGAGTATTGTAGGAATGGCAAAAATGAAGGATATGACCATTATGACAACGAAATATCCGCTATTTGTTGCAAGTGGCAAGCTGTATTCCAATGGTCTTGGAAATGATTAAGGAGAAACGCTATGGCAGGATTAAATTTGCATTTTAATGTTGATGGAAACGATTTCACCCGTGCAGGCGAATGTTCAAGCAAAGTAAAAAAAACACTAACACAAATAGGAATTGCTCCTACAGTTATAAGAAAGACCGCTATTGCAATGTATGAGGGTGAAATTAATATGGTTATTCATGCAAATGGCGGAGAGATAAATGTTTTAGTTGAGCCGGATAAGATTACTGCTATTCTAAAGGATACAGGTCCCGGAATAAAAGATATTGAAAAAGCCATGCAAGAGGGGTTTTCCACTGCAACAAATCAAGTGAGAGAATTGGGTTTCGGAGCCGGTATGGGACTACCTAATATGAAGAAATATTCCGATGAAATGAAAATAAATTCAGTTGTTGGCGAGGGAACTGTTGTTGAAATGATTTTTTATTGTAAATAGCTTGCTATGCCATAAAAGGAGTTGATGAACTATGGCAGAGAATTATTGGCATTCTGTGATGCTCGAAAGAGATTTTTGCAAAGGCTGCACAACCTGCCTGAAGCATTGTCCTACTCAGGCGATAAGAATACAAAAAGGTAAGGCGAAGATTCTTAAAGAACATTGTATAGATTGCGGAGAATGTATAAGGGTGTGTCCTTATTATGCAAAAAAAGCAGTGACCGACAGTTTCGAAGTTCTAAAAAAGTTTAAATATAATATTGCATTAGTTCCTCCATCATTTTGTGCACAGTTTTCAAGGACGGAAAATATTAATTTGATGCTTACTGCATTAAAGTATATAGGGTTTGACTCGGTTTTTGAAGTGGCAAGAGGGGCACAGAGAATAAGCGAGGAAACAAAAAAGATAATCAAGTCAGAAGACATGATAAAGCCTATGATTTCATCTGCTTGTCCGGCAGTTGTGAGATTAATTGCTATAAGATTTCCAAGTCTTATTCCTAATCTTGCACCGTTTCGTTCACCGATGGAAATTTCTGCTGTTCAGGCAAGGCGTGATGCGGTGGAAAATACAGGATTAAAACCTGATGAAATAGGTGTTATTTTCCTGTCGCCATGTGCTGCAAAGGCAACACAAATCAGAAATGAACAAAATTCTTTATATAAGTGTGTTGACGGGGTACTTTCCTTAAAGGATACATATTTAAAAATGGCACAGACCATTAATAAGGTTCATGAGGAAGATATTGAACTTTTAAGTGCTTCAGGAAGCGACGGAATTATGTGGGCACTGCCGGGAGGAGAGGCAAATGCTTCAAATGCCGCAAGACATATTTCTGTTGATGGAATTCATAATGTCATAAAGATTTTTGAAGATATTGAAGATGGAAAACTCGATGATATTGAATATGTTGAGGCACTATCATGTACAGGAGGGTGTGTTGGTGGACCATTGGCAGCGGAGAATTGTTTTGTTGCTGAATCAAGATTAAAAAGGGTTTGTGAAAGTGTTAATTCTATAGGTGATGGAATAGACAATGATGTGAATGTCTATTGGGATAAAAAGATAGATTATAAACCATTAATGAATCTTGACGATGATGTTCAAATAGCAATGCAAAAGCTTATGAAAATAGAAGAAATTTATGATAGCCTTCCAAAAATTGATTGCGGTTCATGTGGCTCACCATCATGCAGAGCTTTGGCAGAGGATATCGTGAAGGGATATGCAAGTGAAACGGATTGCATCTTTAAATTGCGTGAAAAAATAGGCGATTTCGTTGATTTGATGTCCGAATTAGATAATCAACATATGAAAAAGTCGGAGGAATAAGTATTAATGAAGATAAAGGATTTATTGAATAATGGTTTTGAGCTTATCTGCGGAGATGAAAATCGGGAAATTCGTGGATGCTACATAGGAGACTTGTTGAGTCTTGCTATGAGTAAAATAGAAAAAGACAATGCCTGGGTGACAATTCAAAGTAACATAAATATTGTTGCAGTTGCTTCGCTTATGGAAGCCGGATGCATCATCATATGTGATGGATTTTCTGCAGACGATGGAGTTGTTCAAAGGGCTGATATGCAAGAGGTCACAATATTAAAAACTTCTTTATCTGCATATGAAACTGCAAAAATTCTTGCTGAAAACAATATATAATCTGTAGGGGGAAATTTTTATGTTATCACCGTATTTAAAAAGGATAATTATAGACGCACTCCTTTTGATTGCGTTTGGACTTGGAATTTTCTATGCATATAAAGTGTTTATAGATTTTCTTATTTCGTTGTTTCACTTTGAGGGAACAAGAAATTTGTCATCAATAGCCTACTGCATACAAAGAACCTTGCTTATAATAGTTCCTATCATAATGCTGACAATTTCAAAAAAAATATCTAAAATAAAAATCTTTAAAACTATATATATGATTATCGGTATATGCTATTTATTGGCGAATACATGGATAATTAATTATATGATAGATAATTCTCCGATGGATTTGATATATGGTTCAATTCCGAAATGGTTTGCCAACGGAGAGTTTGGAGAAATTATGACAAGCTCATGGAATAACCTTTGTGCATATCAATATAATAACGCAATGGTATTTAATTATTTGATTTGGGATTCATATGATCTATTTGGAGTAGTGTTTAGTACAATTTTAGGAATTTTATATATTAAACTTTCTTTAGATTTTGATACAAGCAGAAGTAAGGTTATGAAAAAATTTACACATATAACTATTTTATCATTAGCTTTACCATTGTTATATAATATCCTTGTCAGCAAAAATTTATTTATGTCAGCCTCGTGGATGAGTAGAAATATCCTGTTAGTATTTGAATCGTTTTTCATACTTGGTGCACTAAATCTTGCGGCGTCGTCAAGAAATTTTTGGCACGATGTATTATGGTAAAATTAAAACAGCTATCAGTTCTTGATAGCTGTTTTTTATTAATCATTCGATGATAAAACATTTTTATATCCATCTAAATTTTCTAAAGAAAGTCTTGCCAAATTCATAAGTAATATTTTTTGATTGTTGTCGGAGCCTGAACCTGCTGTGATTTCAATATGAAATCCATCAACATAACAATGTATTGACGGATAAGCAACAAAGCAATCAACTCCAAGACTGTCTATAGTGAATGCATCGGTTCTTAATTCCTTACATTCGTTAAAATATTCCAATATTTTATCTTTTGAAAGCAGTTGGTTTTCTTGATAAACCTTTATTATGACAGGGTCATTGCTTCCTAAAGTATCAGGTCTATATTCTGCAATAGAATAGCGTCTTGTTGTTTTTTCGTTAAATGTCGGAGTATAGTCAAGGTAAGGTACAAGTTGTTCAGCTGGTAAAAGCATAGACGCAGTGATATCAGTTCTATTATCAGATGAACAACCGCATAAGATTAAGATAGAACATAACAAAAATATAAATTTTTTCATTGTTTTGCTCCCTTATGAAAATTTACTTCTTTAAAGATATAACTTTTTTTACTTTGTTGGCAATGTTTTCTGCAGTCAAACCATAATCTCTTAAAAGTTCTGCAGGCTTGCCAGACATACCAAATCTGTCTGTTCCAATTATTTCCACAGGTACAGGTGCATTTTTGCAGACAACCTCGCATACTGCACTGCCCAGACCGCCCATTATATAATGCTCTTCACAGGTAACGATTGCGCCTGTTTCATTTGCAGCTTTTGTGATTATATCCTCATCAATCGGCTTAATTGTATGAATATTTATAACCCTTGCACTAATTCCTTCGGATGCAAGAATTTCTTTTGCTTTTAGAGCTTCTCCAACCATAAGTCCTGTTGCAATAATTGTTGCATCAGTACCCTCTGATAATAAAACACCCTTGCCTAATTCGAATTTATAATTTTCAGGATTAATATCTTCAACTGCAAGTCGTCCAAATCTCATATATACAGGACCATTATGGTCGATGGCAGCTTTAACTGCTAGTCTTGCTTCAATATCATCAGCTGGGTTAATAATAATCATATTAGGAAGAGAACGCATTAGTGCAATATCCTCAAGACATTGATGTGTTGCACCATCTTCTCCGACTGAAAGACCCGCGTGTGTTGCGCCAATTTTAACATTAAGATTAGGATATGCAATTGAATTTCTGATTTGTTCAAATGCTCTGCCTGCTGCAAACATTGCAAATGAGGAGGCAAAGACAATTTTGCCTGTTGTTGCAAGACCAGCCGCAACACTCATCATATTTCCTTCAGCAATTCCTGAATTTATAAATCTATCAGGATATGCCTTTTTAAATGTATCTGTTTTTGTTGATTTAGATAAGTCAGCATCAAGAACGACAATATCTTTGTTACTGCCATATTCAGCCAATGCCAAGCCATATGATTCTCTGGTTGCTTTTTTAGCCATTGTATTTCTCCTCCAATTTTTCAATAATTGCATCAAGCTCTGAAATTGCCTGTTTGTATTGCTCTTCATTAGGAGCCGCACCATGCCAAGCTGCATTGTTTTCCATAAACGAAACATTTTTACCCTTGACTGATGTCATGATGATTGCAGTAGGCTTATCCTTTGTGGCTTTAGCAATATTTACGGCATTCTCAAGTTCATCATAATTATGAGCATCGCAACATATAACATTCCAACCGAAAGCCTCAAACTTCTTGTCGATAGGTGTAGGGTTCATAACCTCTCTCACATCACCATCAATCTGAAGACCGTTGAAATCAACAAAAGCTGTGAGGTTGTCCAACTTGTAATGTGCGGCAAACATTGCCTGTTCCCACACTTGTCCCTCTTCCAATTCGCCATCGCCAAGAATTGTATATACTCTGTAATCCTTATTATCAAGCCTTGCAGAAAGAGCCATACCGCCTGCGGCTGAAATACCTTGTCCCAATGAGCCTGTTGACATATCAACGCCGGGTACGCCTTTCATATCAGGGTGTCCTTGAAGATAGCTGCCTGTTTTTCTGAAGGTTTCAATATCAGCTTCCGGGAAAAATCCTCTTTGGGCAAGCACTGAATAAAGAGCAGGTGCTGTGTGTCCTTTTGAAAGAACAAATCTGTCTCTGTCAGGATTTTTTGGATTTTTAGGGTCAATATTCATAACCTCAAAATAAAGGTAGGTTAAAACATCTGCTATTGACAGGGAGCCGCCCGGATGTCCCGATTGAGGTGTGAAGACTGCCTTAAGAGCGTTTTTTCTAACCTTGTTTGCTATTATTTCAAGCTCACATTGTCTTTTTTTGTCCATTTATATACAATCCTTTCTTTATTTAAGATATGTTAATCTTTGTAATTTAAAAATGCCAAATTCATAATTTCATTTAATCTGTCATTTTCTTTGTTTAAGTATAAATAGCCAATCAAAGCCTCAAAGCCTGTTGCTCTTCTATAGTCTGTTACATCTGCATTTTTTGGGACTGTTGCAGATTTTGCATTTCTACCTCTTTTATAAACAGAAAGCTCTTTTTCATTAAGCAGAGGTTCAATGGTTTTCATAGAATTACTCTGTGAATGAGCTTTGACACAAGAGGAAGAAAGTTTATGAAGCTTTGATGGGGGAGTTTGAGGAAATTCTGAAATCAATCTGTTCCTAATAAACAACTCATAAACTCCATCGCCGATATATGCAAGAACCAATGGTGATAATATAGATGCATTAATATCACTCATATTATTCTTCATAGCTCCATTTAACACCCATTGGTGTGTCCTTTAAAACAATATGCATCTCTTTTAGCTTATCTCTTATTTCGTCGGCTTTTGCCCAATTTTTTTCGGCTCTTGCTTTGTTTCTTTCTTCGATTAAAGCCTCTATTTCGCTGTCTAGTGAATTTGCTTTGCTCTTTGTGAAAAGACCAAGAATGTTTCCAAGCTCTGAAATAACCTCCAAAGCCTTATTTATAACACTTGTTGCATTTTTTTCTTCGGTTGATAAGTATGTGTTGCTTGCATAAACAATATCAAATATTGATGCGATTGCATCGGCAGTATTAAGGTCGTCGTCCATTGCATCAATAAATTTTTGCTTGCATTTATCAAGTTCCTGTGAATATTGGGTTTCTTTCTCATTCAAAACTCTATCTTCGCTGTTGTCCAAAAGGAAATGAAGATTATCAATGCAGTTATATACTCTTTCAACTGCAGATTTTGACTGCTCCATCAATACATCGGAGAAATTAACAGGGTTTCTGTAATGAGCTGAAAGCATAAAGAAACGGACAATTTCGGCATCATATTTTTCTAGAATATCTCTTACAGTAAAGAAATTACCCAAAGACTTACTCATTTTCTGGTTATTAATATTAATGTAGCCATTGTGCATCCAATAGTTTGCAAATGGCTTGCCGTTAGCACATTCACTCTGTGCAACCTCGTTTTCGTGGTGAGGGAACACAAGGTCCTGACCGCCTGAATGAATATCAATTGTTTCGCCAAGATACTTGTTAGCCATAGCTGAACATTCAATATGCCAACCAGGTCTTCCCATACCCCAGGGACTTTCCCAGGCAGGCTCGCCCTCTTTTTGAGCTTTCCACAAAGCAAAATCCATTGCATCACGTTTTGTTTCGTTGACATCTATTCTTGCGCCTGCCTCAAGGTCTTCTAATGGCTGCTTTGAAAGTTTTCCGTATTCTCTGAATTTCTTTGTTGAGAAATACACATTTCCGTCAACATTATAAGCATATCCGTTTGCTTCAAGTTTTTTTATGATTTCGATGATAGCATCAATGTTTTCGGTAGCTTTTGGGTGAATTGTTGCAGGGTGAATATCAAGCGCAGTTGCATCTTTAAAATACTCTGATATAAATCTTTCACCGAGTTCTTTTACAGTGATACCTTCTTTGTTAGCTCTGTTTATCATTTTATCATCTATATCGGTGAAATTCTGAACAAATTTAACTTTATAGCCTCTGTATTCGAGGTATCTGCGCATTGTGTCAAAAATTATAAAAGGACGGGCGTTTCCAATATGAAAGTAATCATATACAGTTGGTCCGCAGGAATACATTTTCACTTCATTTTTATCAATAGGGATAAATTCTTCCTTTTTTCTTGTCAAAGTATTGTAAATCTTCATATTATTCTCCATTCTGCCATAGTTTCGGCAAAGAATTATTTATTTTTTAATTTATTAAGTTCTTTTTCGAGAGCTGCTATGTGAACTGAAAGTGTGCAAAGCTGTGATGAAATAGGGTCAGGAATTCTGATTTGGTCGAGGTCGTTTTCAAGGACTTTGACGCCCTCGCACTTAACTACTCTTGCAGGAACTCCGACACAGGTTGAATTTGCAGGAACCTCGGATAAAACAACTGCACCTGCAGCGATTTTTGAATTATCTCCGACAGTCAAAGGCCCTAAAACTTTTGCGCCGCTTCCGACCATAACATTATTTCCTAAAGTGGGGTGTCTTTTTCCGTGGTCTTTTCCTGTTCCACCAAGGGTTACTCCCTGATATAGTGTACAGTCATCGCCAATAATTGTTGTTTCGCCAATCACAACTCCCATTCCGTGGTCAATGAACAATCTCTTGCCAATTGTTGCGCCAGGGTGTATTTCAATACCTGTAAAAAATCTTGCTGTCTGGGAAATCCATCTTGCAATAAATTTCATATTGTGCTTAAAAAGAAGGTGAGAAAATCTATGCCAGAAAACAGCGCTGACACCAGGATAGAGCAAAAGAACTTCAATTGAGTTTCTTGCAGCAGGGTCACGCTCCAACACAGCATGTATATCATCTCTTAATTGTTTGAAGAACATCTTAAGTCACCGACTTTCTATTTTACATAATAAATTTTTAAATAGCACATAATACCATA
>JAZNGS010000193.1:0-4754 GCA_045576555.1 Clostridia bacterium
AAACGACCAGAGCTATGACTACTTTATGAATGAGCAGTTGTTCTCTCATATTAACATTGATAAGAATAATACAAATATTCCTAACGGAGAAGCTTCAGACCCTGTGGCTGAATGTGAAAGATACGAAAATCTACTTGATGAAATCGGCGGAGTTGATTTGCAGATTTTGGGTATCGGACAAAATGGTCACATTGCATTTAACGAGCCTGATGAAAAGTTGGTTAGTGTAACTCATCTCACAGGCTTGACTCAAAACACTATTGAGGCTAATGCAAGATTTTTTGCAAGTGAAGATGAAGTACCAAAGCAAGCTCTTACAATGGGTATGGGCTCAATCTTAAAGGCAAAGAAAATTGTTATTTTGGCAAATGGCGCTAATAAAGCTAAGGCAGTTGCAGAACTTATGGATGATAAAATCACAACATCTAACCCTGCTACTATGCTTAAGGTGCACGCTGATGTAACATTGATTTGTGATAAGGAAGCATTTTCACAAGTAAAATAATAATTACATAAAAGAATCTATCGCATCTTGTTTTGATGTGATAGATTTTTTGTTATAATGTTGCACAGAATAAAAAATAAAAATTATAAAAATTGACGAAAAATGCTTTGCCATATTGAAAAAAAGGTCGAAATATAATATTATTATCTAATAAGGAAATTGTATTTTTCTAAATTTGATTGGGGGTTTATCGGTGGAGCTTTTAAAGGAAAAAATCAGGACAGACGGAATCGTAAAAGAGGGAAACATTTTAAAAGTAGACAGCTTTTTAAATCACCAGATGGATATAAAGCTTTTTGCCGAAATCGCGAAGGAATTTAAAAGAAGATTTGCTGATACCGAGATAACCAAAATTCTCACCATTGAGGCATCAGGTATAGGCATTGCCTGTGTTGCCGCAATGTATTTTGATGTGCCTGTGGTTTTTGCAAAGAAAACAAAAACAAAAAATATTGCAGGAGATGTTTATAAGACACAGGTCCAGTCGTTTACTCACGGAAGAGTCTATGATGTGATTGTTTCAAAGGATTTCTTGAAGCCCTGTGACAAGGTTTTGGTGATTGATGATTTTTTGGCAAGCGGTTGTGCATTGATTGGATTGAGTGAGTTAATCAAAGAGTCCGGGGCAACTTTGCAAGGTGCTGGAATTGTAATTGAAAAGGGATTTCAGGTAGGCGGAAAAATCTTGAGAGAAAAGGGAATAAGAGTTGAATCTCTTGCGATAGTTGAGAGTATGGATGTTGAAAACGGAGTAGTTTTTAAAGATTGATTTACTAGGCCGAGGAGAGCCTATTAAATAAAAAATTAAAATTTTTAGGAGGATTTTCAAATGAAAAAATTCACAAAATTAGTGGCAATGTTGCTTTCATTGTCAATGCTTGGTGCAATTGCAGGTTGCGGCGCAGAAAAAGCTGTTGACGAAGATGCAGCAAAAGATTTTAAAGTAGGTTTCATCTTCTTGCACGATGAAAACTCAACCTACGACAAGAACTTCATGGAAGGTGCAAATGCAGCTAAAGAAGCTTTGAAACTTACAGATGAACAGGTATTATTCAAGACAAATGTTCCTGAAGGTAATGAATGTTATGAAGCAGCAGCAGACCTTGCAGACCAGGGCTGTGATGTTGTTTTTGCAAACAGCTTCGGACATGAGCCATATATTGTTAAGGCAGCAAAGGAATTTACAGATGTTCAATTCTGTCACGCAACAGGAACAACTGCTCACACAGAAAAGCTTCCTAATTTCCATAATGCATTTGCTTCAATTTATGAAGGCAGATTTTTAGCAGGTATTGCTGCAGGTATGAAGCTTAACGAAATGATTGAAAGCGGAAAGATCACAGCAGATCAGGCTAAAATGGGTTATGTAGGTGCGTTCACATATGCTGAAGTTATTTCAGGTTACACATCATTCTATCTTGGTGCAAAATCAGTTTGCCCATCAGTTACAATGGAAGTTCAGTTCACAGGTAGCTGGTATGATGAAACATTGGAAAAAGAAGCAGCAATCAAGCTTATCAGCAACAACTGTGTTCTTATAAGCCAACACGCTGACTCAATGGGCGCTCCAACAGCTTGTGAAAATGCAGGTATCCCTAATGTTTCTTACAACGGAAGCACAAAAGACGCTTGTCCTAACACATTTATCGTTTCTTCAAGAATCAACTGGGCTCCATACTTTGAATATATGATTACATCAACAATTAACGGTGAGCAAATAGTTGACGACTGGTGCAAGGGATTTGATGTTGGTGCAGTAGCTCTTACAGAAATCAACGAAAAGGCTGCAGCTGAAGGAACAGCAGAAGCTATCGAAGATGCAAAGAAGAAGCTTGCATCAGGCGAAATCAAAGTGTTTGATACAAAGACATTCACAGTTGAAGGTAAGGAATTGACATCATACATGGCAGATGTTGACACAGATGCTAACTATGAAAAGGACACAGAAGCTATTGCTGATGGTTACTTCCACGAATCAGAATATCGTTCAGCTCCATATTTCGACATTAACATTGACGGAATCACATTGTTGAACAGTATGTTCTAATAACTAAAAAACACAAGGGGTGAGGCTAACCTCACCCCTTAATTAATTTAAAATACAATCAATAGGAGGTATTCTGTGTGGAAAATGCGTTGGAATTAAAAAATGTCACTAAAGTTTTCGGCAGTATCGTTGCCAACAAGGATGTTTCACTTTCGGTTAAAAGAGGAGAAATTCTTTCTATTTTAGGCGAAAACGGAAGCGGAAAAACAACTTTGATGAATATGGTGTCGGGAATATATTACCCTGACAACGGTCAGATTTTTATTGACGGAAAAGAAGTTGTTATTTCATCGCCAAAGGATGCATTTAACTATAAAATCGGAATGATTCATCAACATTTCAAATTGATTGATGTATTTACTGCTGCTGAAAATATTGTGTTGGGTCTTGAAGATAAAAAAGGCTTTAATATGAATCGCTATGAGGAGGAAATTAATGAAATAACCTCTCGTTACGGATTTGACATTGACCTTAACAAAAAAATATATGAAATGAGTGTATCTGAAAAACAGACGGTAGAAATTATAAAGGTGCTCTATCGTGGCGCAGACATACTTATTCTTGACGAGCCAACAGCTGTTTTAACACCACAGGAAACCAGAAAACTGTTTAAAGTTTTAAGGAATATGAGAGATAGCGGAAAAGCTATTATCATTATTACTCATAAGCTCCACGAGGTGCTTTCATTATCAGACAGAGTAACTGTTTTGAGAAAAGGTGAGTATGTCGGAACTGTTTTGACAAGTGAAACAAGTGAAGAACAGCTCACAGAAATGATGGTTGGTAAAAAAATCAGCCTGAACATAAAAAGAAGTGAACCCCAAAATGTTTGTGACAGATTGATAGTTAATAATATTACTTGCAATAACAGAGAAGGGGTAAAACTTTTAGATAATGTGAGCTTTAGCGCAAGAAGCGGTGAAATACTCGGTATTGCAGGAATTGCAGGCAGCGGACAAAGGGAATTGTTGGAGGCTATTGCAGGCCTGCAGCATATAGACGAGGGAGAGATACTTTATAATGTTCCTGATTCGGATAAACAGGAAAATCTTTGTGACAAGACTCCTGTCGAGGTAAGAGAATTGGGAGTGCGTCTTGCATTTGTTCCTGAAGACAGACTCGGAATGGGACTTGTCGGCAATATGGATATTACCGACAACATAATGTTAAGAAGCTATAAGAAGGGAAAATCAGTTTTCCTTGAAAGAAAAGAACCGAAAAATCTTGCTGAAAAGATAATAGAAAGACTTGAAGTTTCAACGCCAAGTGCCGAAACTCCTGTAAGAAGACTATCAGGAGGAAATGTGCAAAAAGTATTGGTTGGCAGAGAAATTTCTTCTGCACCGACAGTTTTGATGGCTGCATATCCGGTAAGAGGTCTTGATATTAATTCAGCATATACTATATATAATCTTTTGAATGAACAAAAGGAAAAGAATGTCGCAGTTATATTCGTTGGCGAGGATTTAGATGTTTTATTAGAGCTTTGTGACAGAATTTTGGTCATTGGCGGCGGAAAAATATCAGGAATTGTTGACGGAAGAACTGCAACAAAGGAAGAGGTCGGCTTGTTGATGACCAAATCCGCTCACGAAGAAGTAACAGGGGAGGATGAAGAAAATGAATAAACTGGCATTAAATCTTATATTCAATTCCCCTGTGCATATGGTTAAAAGAGATGCAATTGTCTGGTGGAAATCGTGGATAATAAGAATTATCTCTGTAATATTAGCATTGATAGTTTGCGGTGTTATCACAATTTTGTTGACTGACCTGAATCCTATTGATGTGTATTTGACTATGATAGACGGTGCAGTAGGAACTCCAAGACTTGTCTGGAATTTGATGCAGAATACAGCAATTTTATTATGTATTTCGTTGGCAGTAACACCTGCATTTAAGATGAAGTTCTGGAACATCGGTGCAGAAGGACAGGTTTTGATCGGAGGACTTGCAACTGCCGCGTGCATAATTACATTTGGTGAAAAGTTGCCGGCACCGGTACTTATGATAATGATGGTGTTAGCAAGTATTGCTGCAGGTGCTCTTTGGGGACTTGTTCCTGCAATTTTCAAGGCAAAATTTAACTCAAATGAAACTTTGTTTACATTGATGATGAACTATATTGCAATCCAGCTTGTTGCATATTTCACTTTGGAAATGTCTGTTCCGAAGGGGTCGGGAACTCCAAGAGTTCTTGAA
>JAZNGS010000194.1:0-3842 GCA_045576555.1 Clostridia bacterium
ATTTTGAACTGTTATACCTATATGGGCGAATTGTCAAGAATGACACAGTTTAAGGATAAGAGTAAAAAACACGCGGATAATATAAATGCAGGATTGTGTACATATCCTGTTTTGATGGCGGCAGATATTTTATTGTATCAGGCAGATTTGGTACCTGTTGGAAAGGACCAGATGCAACATATTGAATTGACAAGAGATATTGCTGAAAGATTTAATGGCATATACGGAAATGTCTTCAAGGTTCCTGAAGGATTTATGCCAAAGGCCGGAGCAAATATAATGAGCCTTGCAGAGCCAACCAAAAAGATGTCAAAATCAGATGAAAATGAAAAAGCATATATCTCAATGCTTGATGATTTCAATATTATTGCTAAAAAAATCAAAAGCGCCGTTACTGACAGTGAGGGAGTAATAGAATATAGGGAAAATGATGACACAAAGGCAGGAGTCAATAACCTGTTGACCATTATGTCTGCAGTGACAGGAACTTCAATTGAAAAACTTGTTAGTGATTATTCAGGCAAGGGTTACGGTGATTTCAAGGCAGATGTTGCTGAAGCAGTTGTTGAGCATATCAGGCCTATACGCCAAAGATATGATGAGCTGTCACAAGATAAGGGATATTTAGTTGACATTTACACCAAAGGTGCCGAAAGAGCGAATATGATAGCTCAAAGAACTCTTAACAAGGTATATAAGAAGATAGGCTTTATTATATAAGCAGTATGGGGAAATAATGATGAATAATATAGATTATTTAAGTCTTTTGGGAGCATGTATTGTTGCTTTTGTCTTTTCATTTGCAAGCACACCGCTTGTCAAGCATCTTGCTATAAAATGGAAAGCTATTGATATTCCCAAAGACGGAAGAAGAATGCACAAAAGCCCTGTCCCAAGACTTGGAGGACTTGCAATTATCTTTGGATTTATTGTTGCAATGGTTTGCTTTGGAGTTATGACCAGAGAGGTTATGTCGATTATGACAGGAGCTTTGATTATAGCAGTAATGGGAATTGTTGATGACATCAAAGCTCTTGATGCGAAACCAAAGTTTCTCATTCAGATAATAGCTGCAACAATTGTTGTAATTGGCGGAAATATGAGAATACAGGTGTTTTCAAACCCATTTTTCTGGGTAGATTCGGTTTATCTTATATTACCGGATTGGATTTCTGTTATAATATCAATTATATGGATTGTATTTATAACAAATTCGGTGAATTTCATAGATGGATTAGATGGACTTGCAGCAGGTGTTTCGGCTATAATGTCTGTTAGTATGGTGTTTATTGCAACGCAGTTGAGTGAGTATTATGTTGCAGTAATTGGTGTAAGCTTGATGGGAGCTTGTTTTGGATTTTTGCCTTATAACTTTAATCCTGCAAAGATATTTATGGGTGACACGGGCTCGACATTTTTAGGGTTTATATTGGCATCGCTTTCAATTATGGGCGTTTTCAAAAGTTATGCAATAATTTCCTTTGCAGTGCCAATTCTCATTCTTGGATTACCGATGTTTGATGCAATATTCGCTATGGTAAGACGAATGAGCAAGGGACAAAGTCCTATGCAGGCTGACCGTGGGCACTTGCATCACAGATTGATTGATATGGGATTCTCTCAAAAGCAATCAGTATTTATCTTATATCTCATCAGCGGAATTTTGGGATTATCCGCAATTGTGCTTGCTGATAGCGGCTCGTTAAGAGCACTATTGCTTTTAGCTTGTGTTCTTGTTGTTATTCTCGTCGGAGGACTTTTGAAGAATAATAGTGATAAAAATAATTGATATATTATAGAAGGAACTAAAAAATGAAAAAAGTTAAAGTTATGAGTGTTTTTGGGACAAGACCCGAAGCAATTAAAATGGCTCCATTGGTTATTGAACTCAAAAAAAACCCAAATATTGAATCGATTGTATGTGTAACTGCACAACATCGCCAGATGCTTGACCAAGTGCTCGAAATATTTGATATTAAACCTGATTATGATTTGAATATTATGAAGGACAGACAAACACTTGTTGGAATTACAGCAAGGGTTTTGGAGGGTATTGATGATGTAATAAAAGAAGCAAAACCTGATATTGTTTTAGTTCACGGTGATACTTCTACAAGCTTTGTGGGTGCACTGGCTGCTTTTTATAATCAGACAATGGTTGGTCATGTTGAGGCAGGCTTAAGGACTTATGACATATATTCTCCTTTCCCTGAAGAAATGAACAGAAACCTAACAGGAAGAATTGCAGCAATGCATTTTTCTCCTACAATTCAGAATAAAAACAATCTTCTAAAAGAAAATGTTACAGAAGAAAATATATTTATAACAGGTAACACTGTTATAGATGCAATGAAAACAACTGTAAAAGAAGATTTTGTTTTCCATACAGAGCTATTGAATAAAATCGATTACAATTCAAAAAGAGTAATCACAATGACAGCTCACAGGCGCGAAAATCTTGGAAAACCGCTTGAAAACATCTGTAATGCAGTCAAACGACTTGTTGAAAAATATGATGATATCGAATTTGTGTATCCAATTCATATGAATCCTGCAGTTCGTGAAACTGTAAATTCAATTATTGGCAATATGGATAGGGTTAACATCATAGAGCCAATTAATGTTGATGAACTTCACAACCTTATGGCAAGAAGTTATATGATTATGACAGACTCGGGCGGGATTCAGGAGGAAGCACCATCTTTGGCAAAGCCTGTTTTGGTTTTGAGGAAAGAAACAGAACGACCTGAGGCAGTTGAGGCAGGAACTGTCAAAATTGCAGGCGTTGATGAGAATGTTATTTTTGATATGGCAGCAGAATTGCTTGATGATAAAGACGCATATAATAAAATGGCACAGGCTGCAAACCCTTATGGTGATGGAAATGCATCACTTCGTATAATAGATGCTATTCTTTATAGGTTTGGAATTAATAATGAAAGACCAAAGGATTATAATAACTAAAAAAACGGTGTGCAGAAAGCACACCGTTTTCGCATTTCCAAACCTGTTTTATCAAGATAATAATTCTGTCGGATTGACATATTCATTCTCATAGAGAATTTCAAAATGAAGATGATAATTATCTGTAAAATCTGATGTGTTAGAGTCGCTCACTTTGCCGATAAGAGTGCCTGCAGATACACTATCGCCTGATTTCACTTCAATCTCTTCGGACAAATTTGAATAAACAGAAACATAACCATTCTGATGGTCGATAACAACACTTTTACCCATAGAATTGTCAA
This sequence comes from Clostridia bacterium, assembly GCA_045576555.1. GTDB lineage: Bacteria > Bacillota > Clostridia > UBA1381 > UBA1381 > RGIG1988. The sequence goes on from JAZNGS010000194.1 coordinate 3,249, forward strand.
GGATATCCGACACAATTCCGTCAGCTGACGCATATATTGCAGAATTTTCTTCACAGGAAATGTCGATACCATTATGGGTACGCCAATCAGATAAAATCTTGTTGTAGATCAGTTCGTTGTTTGAGAAAGCGCAAACCACAGTGCCTTCAACAGGCATTAGAAACTTGTTCTCGGTAACTTCGGCAGTTTTTGATGCCAAAACAGTTTCATCTTCTTTTATAACTTCGTCTTTTTCAGTTGACATAGGTTCATAATCTTTAACGGTTATTTCTATATCATTATCAGTTTTTGCTAAGTTCTGTGATTTAGCAGTGTCGTTTAATGCAATTTCTGGAGTTTCTGTATTCTCTGGTTTGGTCGGAGAAGAATTAACATTGCTTCTTCCAACATAGCCGATAGCTGCAGCAAGAACCGCAAAACAGCACACGGCTATGTATATGCCACCTTTTTTTGAATTTGTGTTATTTTTATTCTTCATAGTCTTATTCCTTTCATTATGGTTTACATAGATATCATACCCTTAATTTGATTTATTATACATCATACTAAAAAAGGATATTTTAGAAATATGTTTTAGTAGTTATTTAATTGTTT
>JAZNGS010000195.1:0-2670 GCA_045576555.1 Clostridia bacterium
ATAACAGGACAGATGACTTCATCCTTTATGCTGAAGACAAGGGAGAAAAGCTTCAGTATCATGTAGGACATTTTATTGAACTTGCTACCTATGGCGGCAAAGAATGTATTGCGATAGAATGTACGGATTGTAACGAAATTCTATATGATACTGCAACAGAAGAACTGCAGTTCTCCGATGAACAGCAAGGCGGAATGACAATGCAATAGGAGGTGTTTCTATGGCAGTAAATCCTGCGCTGATAAAAGCAGCGATAACACTTGCCACTGACAAACGAACTTGGGTTGTTATCGGCTCAATAGTCTTTGGAGTCATATTTATGATAGTCGGAATTGTGGCTGCATTCTTAAATATCTTTTCATTTGACGATTCAGGTTCGTCAACTGCATCGGCAGCTTATGTGCAGTTTGTTGATGACATGAAGTATGCTTATGGGAAGCTTGATGCAGAGATAGATGATAAGTACCCGGCACTTGACCGTGACCAGATTCATGCTGTTTTCTACACCTTGTATTTTGGTGAAGAAAAGATAAAATCCGCTGAATTCTATGATGGCTTTGTAGAATGTTTTATTAATCGGTCAACAGATGAAGAAGGAAACGAAGTGCTGAGTCAATGCTCTCTTAACACTGCTCTGCAAAGACTTTCAGTGCATACAGGTAAAATGACAGACCATATCACGCAAGGTCAGGTGGATGAGCTTGTATCCGTACTGCGTTACGGAATGGCAAGAGCAGGTGATGACGGAGTTGTATATTCAGGACCAAAGCCTGAAGCATATTCTGATGCAACCTTTGCACAGCTTATGCAGGAAGCAGAAAAATACATAGGATTTCCTTATGTATGGGGTGGTTCTTCGCCATCCACATCATTTGACTGCTCCGGTTTTGTCTGCTGGGCATACACACATTCAGGAGTATATAACCTGCCAAGAACAACTGCACAAGGCATATACAATCAATGCGCACCAATCTCAAGGTCAGAAGCAAGGCCCGGAGATTTGGTGTTTTTTACAAGAACTTATGTTTCAAGTGAGCCTGTAACTCATATAGGAATTTATGTGGGAGATGGCTTGATGTTACACTGCGGAGATCCAATAAAGTATGCATCTATTGATACTGATTATTGGACAAGTAAATTTTACGGATTCGGCAGACTTCCGCTTGGAACGTCTGCCGAATAATTTTTGGAGGTAAAAGAATGAACAAACATATACACTACCGAACACTGAAAAAAGTGTTGGAAGAAAAACTCGGTATTGAAATTGACCAAAAGGAACTTGTCAACAACACAACAGGAGAGATATATAATATTCTCTTTGAAGAGGGAACTGATGTAGCGATTTTCACGAAGAGAAATGGCGATGCATTCAGTGAAGAACTCGTCTGTCTTGATACCAACGGTGATGAAATTGCTAAAGATAAAATCGTAGCTTATATCAACGGTGGCGAATCAAGATATGTAGATGATGAATTGGTGATTTCGGAAAAGGAAATAACAATGCTCTGCAATGAGAAGACATTTGATGTCGAAGAGCAACTGCAAAGAGAAACAGCCCTATATCCTGAAAGAACAAGCATCATGCTCAGAGGAATGTTTTCGAAAAACGGCTTCTCAAGTGATGTGACAAATTTCTATGTGGATGAAATTATCCACGTGGATGAAGAAGAGTTCACGAAGATAAGAAGGACTGAAAATGTAGACACATTCAAAGCATATAACGAGAAAACATATGAACCTGTAGCAGACGGTGTACACGGTGTGCTTGTAATTGGTCCTAATGGTGATGGAATAATGGTTGATACACAGGGCTATGATTATGCAAGGTATATGAGCTATGCTCCGAACATTGAAATGCCTATCAACTACATGCTTGAGCAAAGGATGAGAGAGGAAGCAACACTCGAAATGAAGCTGTATGTTCCACTCAAAGTCGAGGAACTTGACAGAGAAATGGGCGATACCAATGAAATAGATGGAGAGCCATATCTGAGAGAAATCCGAAAGAAGGTTTATGACTTCAATCTCGAAGATGGAGAAAGAGGTCTTGCAAGATATTTCGGTAAAGATAATATCAGCCGAAATAAGGTGTATAGTATAAAACCTGATGTAGAAATGGTTCGTGATACTATGATGGGTGTTGCAGTAATTAAAATGACTAAACCCCTAACACAAACTGAAATTGATGACTTAAAAGACTATGTCACAGGACAGTTTTCGGATGGATGGGGAGAATCATTTGAGCAGCGAGAAATCCAAGTATCCGGCGGAGAAATCTATGTTCACTTTTGGAATTCAGAAGAGTACTACATAAACACAGACGAAGAAATGGAACAGATGCTTGAGCAGAATCTAAACGAGGGCATGCAAGGAATGCAAGGTATGTCCGGGATGTGAGGTGTGATAAATGAAAACATATAAATTCTACCAACCTATTACGGTTCATATCAACAGAGATGGCAGACCAGTCGATGATATAGAAGAACTTGAGCTGATTGATGGAATTCCTTATGTAGAACAAATGAATGAAGCAATTCAAAAAGATCTCGAATACACAGAAGGAAAGGGATTAGTGAGGCATTTGTTCTGGAGTCCAAAGAAAAGGACAAAATCGGTGTATCCAAGCATAGAAGTCTATAATCAAAAACTTTACTGTGTGATTACATTCGA
>JAZNGS010000196.1:0-9064 GCA_045576555.1 Clostridia bacterium
GCGGTAAGGTTTCTGTTACCGATGATTGTGTGAAGGCTGTTGAAGACCTTTGTGATAAATATATGCCGGAAGGTTTTAGCGGATTTACACTTTCAGGTGAAACGATTGTTTCTGCCCAGCTTGATATCGCAAGAACGGTAATCAGACGCGGCGAAAGAGTTGCTTCAAAATTATTGACATTAAATAAAATAAGAACAGCTACATATGTATATATGAACAGATTGAGTGATATGACTTATGCGATGAGTCAGTATGCAACGCAGGATAATAAAAAAACAATTTCAAAAATCGGAGCAGTTAACAGTGAAATAACAGAATTAACTCTCGGTCTTGCGAAAGAAATCTCGCTTGCAGTTGAAAAGCGTGCCGAGGAGATGGGGAAAAGGGTTGTTATTGCAGTTTTAGATGCGGGCGCAAACCTTATGCTTCTTCACTCTATGGAGGATTCGTATATTGCAAGCAGACAAATAGCTCAGGACAAGGCATATACAGCAGTTGCACTAAAAATGCCAACACATATTGCGCTTGAAGAATCGCGCGGTGGTGCGCTTGACGGACTATCGGCAACAGATTCAAACCACATAATGCTTTTAGGAGGCGGTGAACCGCTGATTATTAATGGCAAAGTGGTGGGCGCTGTCGGGGTATCAGGCGGAACTGCGGATGAAGATATTGCTTTTGCCCAATTTGGAGCAATGTATTTAGAAAGGAGGCTTAATTTATGATAGATGAAAAACAGATTAGTGAAATAGTTAAAAAAGTTATATCTGATATGGGCGCAGATGCTGCACCAAAGAAGAAACAAATCGGTGTTTTCGAGTCTATGGACGATGCGATTGCAGCTTGTAACAAAGCATATGAACTTTTTAGATACTATAATAAAGAACAAAGAGAAAATATCATAAAGGAAATAAGAAAACTTACCCATCAGGAAGCTGAAATTATGGCAAAACTTGCTGTAGAAGATACAAAAATGGGTAATGTATATCACAAGATTTTAAAGCATCACCTTGTTGCTGATAAAACACCTGGTACTGAAGACCTTGAAACAAAGGCTCTATCAGGTGATAGAGGTTTAACACTTGTTGAAATGGCACCTTATGGAATTATTGGTGCAATTACACCAAGCACAAACCCAAGCTGTACAGTTATCTGTAACAGTATCGGAATGTTGGCAGCAGGAAACGGAGTTATATTTAACCCGCATCCTCATGCAAAAAGAATTTCTGCTTATGCAGTTGATTTGGTTAACCGTGCAGTGCTTGCAGCAGGCGGTCCTGAAAACATTGTTGTTACTGTCGAAAATCCAACAATGGAAACCTCTAACACAATGGTAAACCACCCATCAGTTAAGATGTTGGTTGCAACAGGAGGACCTGGGGTTGTTAAGATGCTTTTGTCAAGCGGCAAGAAAGCAATCGGAGCGGGTGCAGGTAACCCACCGGTTGTTGTCGATAACACCGCAGATGTTCAAAAGGCTGCTAAAGACATAATAGATGGTTGCACATTTGACAATAACCTTCCATGTATTGCAGAAAAAGAGTGCTTTGTTGTCAATGAGGTTGCAGACGAGCTTATCTCGGGAATGCAGAAAAACGGAGCATATCTTTTGAATAAAGAACAGACAAGACAGCTTGAAGAGGTTGTTTTGGTAGATATGCCACCTAAAACTCCTGGTGGAAAACCTAAAAAGGTTATCAATAAGGATTGGGTTGGCAGAGATGCAAAGAAAATTTTGGCACAAATTGGAATTAATGTCGGAGACGATATTCGTTGCATAATTTGTGAAACAGAATTTTCACACTCATTTGTTCAAACAGAGCTTATGATGCCGATATTGGCAATTGTAAGATGCAACACCTTTGAAGAAGCTATGGAAATGGCAGTAAAGGCTGAACATGGTAACCGTCACACTGCACATCTTCATTCAAAGAATGTTGACCACATGACAGCATATGCAAAAGCAGTATGCACAACAATTTTTGTTAAGAATGCACCAAGCTATTCAGGTATCGGTTTCAATAGCGAAGGACACACAACCTTTACTATTGCAGGCCCTACAGGTGAGGGCATTACATCAGCAAGAACTTTCACTCGTCAGAGAAGATGTGTGCTTGTAGACAGTTTATCAATAATATAAGGAGGGCTTTGAAATGAACATTAACGAAAATGATATTGCAAAAGTTGTTGAAGCGGTATTGAATGAGATGAATGCAAAGCCAGGTGCTTGCACTAAATCATCAAATGGTTCAATACCTACAAAAGCAAAGGTTGCAATGCTTACTAAATTAGGAAACTTCGATATTCAGGAATATCCAATCCCAGAGCTTGGTGATGATGATATCCTTGTGAAGGTTGAAGGCTGTGGTGTTTGTGGAACAGACGCTCACGAATTTAAAAATGACCCATTCTCACTAATTCCTGTTGTACTTGGTCACGAGGGAACAGGCGAAATTATAAAAATGGGTAAGAATGTTAAGAAGGACAGTGCAGGAAAGCCACTTAATATCGGTGACAAAGTTGTAACTTGTATGATATTTAATGATGACCCTGATATCACAATGTTTGACCTTAACAAGCAGAATGTTGGAAGTGGAGATATCTACGGACTTATGCCTGATGATAATATTCACTTAAATGGTTGGTTTGCTGATTATATGATTATAAGAGGCGGCTCAACAATATTCAATGTAAGTGATTTGGATTTGGACTCAAGAATCTTAATCGAGCCTTGTGCAGTTTTAATCCACGCTGTTGAAAGAGCAAAGACAACAGGTATTTTGAGATTTAACTCAAGAGTTGTTGTTCAGGGCTGTGGACCTATCGGTCTTATCTGTATCGCAGTATTAAGAACAATGGGTATTGAAAATATTGTTGCAGTAGATGGTAACGAGCAGAGATTGGAATTTGCAAAGAGAATGGGTGCTGATAACACTGTAAACTTTATGAATCATAAGGGTGTTGACGCATTGGCAGACGCTGTTAAAGCTGCATTTGGTGGCTACGCTGCAGATTTTGCATTCCAATGTACAGGTTCACCTGTTGCTCACGCTAACATTTATAAGTTCATAAGAAGTGGTGGCGGACTTTGTGAATTAGGTTTCTTCATCAACGGTGGAGATGCTACAATTAACCCACACTTTGACTTATGCTCAAAGGAAATCACATTGGTTGGTTCTTGGGTATATACACTAAGAGATTATGCAACTACATTTGATTTCTTAAAGAGAGCAATTGCAATTGGTTTACCAATAAAGGAATTAATTACTCACAGATTCAGTCTTGAAGAAATGAACGAGGCGTTGGAAACAAACCTTGCTCAAAAGGGACTTAAGGTTGTATATATCAACAAAGACTAAATAGAATGAAAAGGAGTTTTTGAAGATGGAGGCAATCGGAATTGTAGAAATGTTTGGATTTGTGTGTGCAATAAAAGCAGCAGATGCGGGGGCTAAAGCGGCTGATGTAAAGATTATTGCAATCGACTCAAACAAGCCTGCAAATGCAGAAAAGGAAAAAGTTCCACTAATTATGTGCATAAAGATGCAGGGAAGTGTTGCGGCAGTTGAGGCAGGAGTTGCAGCAGCAGCGGCAGCGGCAGAAGCTTGTACAGGACTAATTCAAAAACATATTATTGCCCGTCCTACGGATGATTCTCAAAAGATGGCACTAAGAACCAGTGTCGGCAAGGACAGATTAGGTCATATAAAAAATAATGCATAGTATAAAATGTTAATTTATGAAAGGTAGGTTTATAATGATGGAAGCATTAGGAATGATTGAAACAAGAGGTTTGACAGCATCAATCGAAGCAGCAGATGCAATGACAAAGGCTGCAAATGTTGTTTTGGTGGGAACTGAAAAAATTGGTTCAGGTTTGGTAAGTGTTATTGTAAGAGGAGATGTAGGAGCTGTTAAGGCTGCTGTTGAAGCAGGAGCAGAAGCTGCATCAAGACTTGGTGAATTGGTTGCACAACACGTAATTCCTCGTCCTCACGGCGATGTTGAAAAGATTTTGCCAACTATCTGATTTTAGTCTCTTATAATACATAAGGGAAAGGATGGTATGGTAATGAGCTTTTCACTTGGATTAATAGAAGTAGAAGCTTTGGGACACGCAATATTCGTGCTTGATGCAATGACAAAAGCGGCAGAGGTTGAGTTTGTGGCAACAGAAAGAAGACTCGGCGGAAGACTTGTTACACTTGTTGTTAAAGGACAGGTTTCGGCGGTTACTGCAGCGATTGATGCAGGCAGAGCTATTGCGGAAGAATTCGGATGTTTGAAAGCATATGAAGTTATTGCAAGACCACATCCTGAAATCTTGAAGTTTTTACACTTGGATGAAAAAGGTAGTGTTATCCCTGTTTCAGAAACTGCAGCGACCCATGTGGGAGCAATAAAGAAAGCTGAAACAAAAACAGAAGAAAAGGTGGAAAAGAAAACACCTGCAAAAAAAGTTTCTAAAACTGCAAAAGCAGTTTCAGATAAAAAAGCACCCGCTAAAAAAGGTGCAAAAAACAAATAAGTAAAAAAGCGTTATAAACGCAAATAAAAAAATAGGAGGAGTTCGAAAATGGCTCAAGAAGCATTAGGAATGGTTGAAACAAGAGGTTTGGTAGCAGCAATCGAAGCAGCAGATGCTATGGTTAAGGCTGCAAATGTTACATTAATCGGAACAGAAAGAATTGGTTCAGGTTTGGTAACAGTTATGGTAAGAGGCGATGTTGGTGCAGTTAAGTCAGCAACAGAAGCTGGTGCTGAAGCTGGTTCAAGATTGGGTGAATTAGTATCTGTTCACGTAATCCCAAGACCACACGGTGATGTTGAAAAAATTCTTCCTGCATTGAAATAATCAATGAGGAAAGGGGTTAGATGTTCGGGCAGGGGATGCCCTGCCCAGGAACATAACCACAACCCACAAAATTACGGAGGGTGCAACAATGGTTGATGAAAAATTATTAAATATTGTAACACAAAGTGTTATAGACATATTGAAAAAACAGGAATCTGATGATGGTATTAAGGTGGGTGTGTCTGCAAGACATGTGCATCTTTCTCAAAGTGACCTTGAAACATTGTTTGGCAAGGGACACGAATTGACACCTAAAAAAATGTTAATGGGAGACCAGTATGCCGCAGAGGAATGTGTAACACTTGTAAGTCCTTCGTTAAGAACAATCGAGGGTGTAAGAGTGTTGGGCCCTGTAAGAAGTGAATCACAAATCGAAATTTCAAGAACTGACACATTTAAATTGAAAGTTAGTCCTCCTGTTCGTCCATCAGGAGAAATCAAGGGTAGTGCACCAATGGCATTGGTTGGACCTAAAGGCAGTGTATTTTTAAATGAGGGTTGTATTATTGCTAACCGTCATATACATATGACACCGGCAGATGCCCAGAAATATGGAGTGAAGGACAACGATGTCGTTGATGTTGAAATTCAGAATTCAAAACCGACTCGTTATTATAATGTACAAGTTAGAGTGCGTGAAGATTTTAATACGGAAATGCATATTGATACTGATGACGCCAATGCTGCAGCAATAAAGCAAGGTGATCATGTTGAAATTATCACAAAACATTAATAACTTCCGTTTGATTGAAAGGAAGAAAAAATATGATTTTAGCTCAAGTAACAGGAAGTATTGTTTCCACAAGTAAAAACGAAAAACTTATTGGTTGTAAGTTTATGACTGTACAAGCAATTGAAGATAATAAATTAACTAACAAATTTATGGTAGCAGTAGATGGTATTGGTGCCGGAATTGGAGAAAAGGTATTGATTACAACAGGCTGTTCTGCAAGACTTGCTATGCCTGATAACACTGCTCCTGTAGATGCAGTTATTGTTGGTATTGTTGATGAAAAGCAGGGTTAATTTAATTTGATAAATAAAAAAGGAGGGAGAGCTTTATGACATTTGAAGAATTACAACAGATAATTTTTGATGCCGGCATTGTTGGAGCAGGCGGGGCGGGCTTTCCTACACATAAGAAGCTTTCAAAGGGTGTTAAGCAGATTATCGTGAATGCGGCGGAATGTGAACCGCTTATGATGGTTGACCATCATATTTTTAAAAAGCATTTTCAGTCTGTTATCGACACTCTTAATTTGCTTATTGATGTTTTGGGTGCAGAAGAAGCAATTTTTGGGATTAAAGGAAAGAATATGCACCTTTTAGACCCCAAAATTGTTAAAAGTCTTAAAAACACCAAGGTAAGCATTAAGGAAATTCCGGATATTTATCCTGCGGGTGATGAGGTTGTTCTTGTATATGAAACAACAGGAAAAATTATTCCGGAGGGTGCAATTCCTTTGAGTGTTGGAGTTGTTGTTATCAATACTGAAACACTTTATAACATTAAAAAAGCAATTTATGATAAGGAAACTGTTTGTGAAAAGTATGTCACAATAGCAGGTGATGTTAAGGAAGACATTACAATAAAGGCTCCTGTCGGAATGAAAATAAAAGAGCTTTTTAAAGAGCTTGGCTATGCTGATATGACAGGAAAAGCCCTGATAAACGGCGGACCTATGATGGGAAAATTAGTTGATTTTGAAAATGATGTTATTACCAAAACAACAAAAGGTCTTTTGGTTTTCCCTGAAACTCACAGCGTTATTCAAAGAAAGAGAATGCCGATTGGTATGATGTTAAAAAGAGCATCAGCGGCTTGTTGTTATTGTACAATGTGTACTGATGTTTGTCCAAGACACTTATTAGGTCATTCAATCGAGGTACACAAAATTTTAAGGTCAGCATCTCACTGTGAAGTGAATGATGCAGATGCATTTTTACAGAGTACACTTTGCTGCGGTTGCGGTGTTTGTACTGTCATTGGCTGCCAGCAGATGTTAAATCCTCAGGAAATTGCAATGCGTGCAAAAGAGGAATTGGCTAAAAAGGGTTATAGAAGAACAGAGTCAATAAAGCCTGACGCACCAAGACCTGAACGCGAGGGAAGACTTGTTCCGTCAGAAACATTGATTGACAGATTAGGAATTAGAAAATATGTTAAGGATAAGGTCGAAAGAAGATATATAGACTTTTATCCCGATACTGTATATATACCGATGTCCCAGCACATCGGAAAGCCTGCATCAGCGATTATAAAAGTCGGTGATACGGTGAAAAAAGGGCAGATGATTGCTAAAACCGATGAGAATGCATTGGGAACCGCAATACACGCAAGTATTGACGGAGTTGTAAAATCCGTCAGTGAAAAGGAAATTATAATTTCAGTAAGCTGAAATAAAGGATGAGAAATATGAATTCTATAGGATTGATTGAGGTTAAAAATATCAGCCGTGGAATAAAGATAACCGATGAAATGCTAAAGAGTGCAGGGGTAACTCTAATCCAATCGGGTGCGGTTTGTCCGGGAAAATTTGTTACCATAATCGGTGGTGAATTATCTTCTATTCAGGCGGCGGTTGAAAGAGCAGAATTAATTGCAGAGGATGCATTAATAGACAAGTTTGTAATAGGAAACCTTGGAGAAAAGGTTTTTGAGGCTATGTGCGGAACAGCGACTGTAAAAGAGAAAAAAGCACTTGGTATCATAGAAACCTTCACAGCGGCATCTGCAATTGAGGCGGCAGACGCAGCAGTTAAAGCTGCAGTTGTTAGTCTTATTGAGGTGAGAGTTGCAAGAGGTATGGGCGGAAAGTGCTTTGTTTCAATGACAGGTAATGTTGCAGATGTTACCGCCGCGGTTGAAGCAGGTGCAAGAATAGCATCAAAAACAGGTGTTCTAATCAACACAGAGGTTATTGCAAATCCGCATCCTGAACTTTGGGAAGCAGTTTTATAAAGTTAATATAATATCAAAACAGAATACATTAGTATTCTGTTTTGATATATATAGAAAATGGAGTTAAAATTATGTTAGCTGTTGAAAGAAGAAGTAGTATTGAACAGATAATTTTAAAAAACAAGAGTGTTTTGGTTTTGGAACTTGCAAAGCAGTTTGATGTGACAACAGAAACAATCAGAAGTGATTTGGAAAAGTTGGAAAAGCAGGGCGTTTTAGTCAGAACATATGGCGGTGCAACTTTAGTTGAAAACAAAGACCCTGATATGGAAATTCAGGAAAGAGAAACTGTTAATTTTGAGGGTAAACAGAGTATTGGAATAAGAGCTGCTCAAATGATTAATGAGGGTGAAACAATATTCTTGGATGCCAGCACATCAAGTCTTCATGTTGCAAGAAATATTAAGGAAAAAAACGGATTAACAGTTATTACAAACTCTGAAAAGGTTGTAATGGAGCTTGCTAATTGCGATAATATAAGAGTGATTTCAACAGGTGGTATGCTCCAGAAAAAGCATATGTCTTACATAGGCAGAATTGTTGAAGATACAATTCGTTCAACATATTTTGCAAATAAAGTGTTCTTTTCCTGCAGAGGAGTTACTCTAAAACGCGGATTGATGGAAAGCACAGAACAGGAAGCACAGATAAAAAAAGCAATGATTGATTGTTCAGAATCTGCAATCTTCTTGTGTGACAGAAAGAAACTTGGCAGATTAGGAGTACCGGTTATTTCAAAATTGTCAGGAATAGATTGTATGATAACAGATATAAAGCTTGATGAAGAGTGGAACAAAGCATTGGAAGAAAATGATGTAAGGCTTATAACGGTCTAAAAAGGAATAAAGCTATAAAAACTAAAGCAATGTATATCTGTAATGAGTGTGGATATCACACGCCAAGATGGATTGGAAAATGTCCCGGTTGCAATAATTGGAACACACTAATTGAAACTGTTGTTGAGGAATCAAAAGGAACAGAGATTATCAAGAAAAAAGCAACAAGAACAGTTAAAAAAATCAAGGATATAACCTATGACAGCGAAATAAGATATCAAACAGGTATGGGAGAACTCGACAGAGTTTTAGGTGGAGGCCTTGTTAAAGGCTCATTAATTCTTGTCGGCGGTGACCCCGGAATAGGAAAATCAACACTTTTGTTGCAGATTTGTGAGAATATCGGAAAAGATAAAAAGATATTATATGTATCAGGCGAAGAATCGGAGAAGCAAAACAAGGTAAGAGCAG
>JAZNGS010000197.1:0-2382 GCA_045576555.1 Clostridia bacterium
AAGGTGGAACAAACAAGGGCATCGGAACAGAAATTGACGATGCACAAACAAGGGCAGTAATGGGATTACCGCCTTTAAAATAATTATAAAAAAGGAGATTTGATAAAATGGCAAACGCAATTACACTTTTTAAAAAATACATTGACCTACTCGATGAGGTCTATCAAAATGATGCAAAAACATCTGTTCTTGATGGAGATAATTCACTTGTTCAGATGGGAGCAAATGCAAATGAAATTATAATTCCTAAAATTTCAATGGATGGTTTAGCAGATTATAGCAGAAACAGTGGTTATGTTGATGGTGATGTAACACTTACAAATGAAACTGTACAATTCAACTATGATCGTGGAAGAGCATTTTCTGTTGATGCTATGGATAATGAGGAAACAGCAGGAGTAGCATTTGGAAAACTTTCTTCAGAATTTATAAGAACAAAGGTTATTCCTGAAATGGATGCATTCCGTTTTGCAACTTATTCTGCAGTTGAGGGCATTTCAAAGGTTGATGCAGGAACAACACTTTCAAATGGTGAAGCAGTTATTGCTGCACTTCGTGCTGCAAGTACAAAAATGGATGAAGATGAAGTTCCAATGGAAAACAGAATTTTGTTTATCACACCAACACTTCACGGAATGATACAAGACCTTGATACTACAAAGAGTCGTGAAGTATTGAACAGATTTTCAAGTGTAGTATTGGTCCCACAGTCAAGATTCTATACTGCAATTAATCTTCTTGATGGCAAGAGCGAAAATGAACTTGCCGGAGGTTACACAAAAGCAACAGAGGGTAAAGATATTAACTTTATGGTTATTCATAAGCCAGCAATTCTTCAGTACACAAAGCACACTGTAAAGAAGGTTATTTCACCAGAAGAAAATCAAAATGCAGATGCTTGGAAATTCCCATATCGTGCATATGGACTTGCTGATGCTTATGAAAACAAGGCAGCAGGTATCTATTTGCATCACAAAGGTTGAGGTGAAAAATTATGAGCAGAACAGTTGGATTGCTTATAAAAAGAGAAGATAAGCCAAAGGAAAATAAAAAGGCAGATAAGCCAAAGGAAAAATCAGAGTGAATGAAAGGCGGTTAAATAATGCAGTATCTAACCTATGAGGAATATCAGAATATAGGCGGTGTATGTGATTTGACCGCCTTTAATCGTAATATTGACCGTGTATGCGGTGTAATTGACAGGGCTACACATTTAAGAATTGAGAAGATGAGCAATGTACCAACACAGGCAAAAGCATTATGCAGAGATTTGATTGAGTATATGTATGCAAATGCAATTACAGAAGTAAAGGTAACAAGCAAAAGTCAATCTGCAGGAGCGGTAAGTGAGAGCGAGAGCTATGCGATAAAAACAAAAGAAGATCAAGCAAATGATATCGACAATTTAATCGTTGATTATTTGGCTTGTGTTAAGGATGATAACGGAACTCCGCTATTGTATAGGGGGTGTGCTGTATAAAAGTTGAATTTAATGTTAAGTATGGTAAGAATGTTATAGAAATACCGATTGATAAAGCAAACCCTGTCTTTGCAAAAAGTGATATGACAAACTTATGGCGGGCAAAAATCACGATATTTAACGATATTTCACAATCTGATGGTACAAGGTTGTTTGAACGATTTGTAATTGATAAATGTCAAATATCAGGACAGATTATAGACAAGGCAAATGAAACCATTCGGAATGTGGTGAATGCACAAACTGTTATCACTAAAGATATTGAACATTATAAATCACCTATTGAGTATGTATCTCTTTCAGTTGATGAAAGAAAAAACTTTTATACTGCTCAAGTGGGTGATTTTATTGTGTTCGGAGAAATTAATGATGAAGTAACTAATGCCCAGGAGTATGCAAAGTTACAAATCAAGTATAAGAATAACGGTATAAAGATTGTCTCAGTGAGTGCTAATATTAATGGCATGGCTGTTGATAATGTTATGATGACAAATGTTTAAGGCGGGTGATAAATTGAGCAAAATAAGTGGAATTTTTAATTTTATGAGGAATTGCCCTGAACTTTCGGACCTTTGGAGCATCGGAGCATCAGAAGATATAGGGGTTAAGGTTATACTTCCACAGGGAGCAAGCCCTGCGATGCAGTATCAAGAAAATTTAGACATTGCAGACCACTATAATTGTGAAATGATACCATATCCGTCAGTATATGAGGATTATCAGATTAACTGTTATCAGATGTTGGATACCAATGATAGAAATATACCAGATTATAATCTCAATGTGCTTAATTTTGATGAGGTACAGAGCATTTGTGATTGGATTACTGAACAAAATGAAAAGCGTAATCTTCCAACTATAACAGGGAAAAAGGTTGTTTCAATTGAATGCAATCCGTTTAT